>CAMNMV010000020.1 GCA_946545015.1 uncultured Clostridium sp. | reverse complement strand
TTTTGCAGGAAAATATGGAGATGCAGGAGCAGTATATTTAAGAGCAAAATCAAGTATAGGAAGTACAGGTGTAAATGGTTATGGCTTGGGTTCAGGATCAAGTTCAAGTTCAGATGCAGGTATAGATCCACCAAGTGATGCAATAGAAATAATGAAACAAATAAATCCAGATTGGGCAAGTAATAGAGGAAACAACTTATCAGCTAGTGAATATCTTGCAAGTGAAAGAGAAGCAGCATATTTATGTGATGAGGATAATTCACTATGGTCAGGAATAAGAAGTTCATTTGATTCAAGTTATTCAAACTATGTAAATTATGTAATAGGAGCACCAAGTGTAGAAATGTTCTTAGATTCATATAATGCAAAATATCCAAATTCAAGTCCAAAATATACAACAGCGTTTAGAAGTGCAGATTATGAATATCCAGGATATTTATATTCAAGTAATAATGGAAGTAGTTATAACAGTTATTATTCAGAAGCGATTCAAATAGGCGACTCAACAGTAGGAGGAATGTATAGAAATCAAAATGATAGTGAGTGGCTGGCTTCTCCGTTGTCTGGCGGCTATGATGACTATGTGTGCAATGTGAACTATGGCGGTTACTTGGACAACGACGACTGGGACGACAGTCGTGGTGTAGCTCCTCTAGTTTCTCTAAAATCTGGAGTTCATTTGGTAGCAGTAGGAAGTAGAATAACAGTAGATGGAACAGATATAGATTTAGGACAATTCAATGCAACAACTGTAGCACAATATTATGGAACAACAGTAAAAACAATAAATGGAGTAAAATATGGATTATTCTATGTAGATTATGCAGGAAAATATGGAGCAGCAGGAACAGTATATTTAAGGGCAAAATCAAGTGTAGAATATACAAAATTAGATGAAACATTATCAGATGCAGATAAATCATCAGCAATAGGTATAATGAAACAAATAAATCCAGATTGGGCAAGGACAGATGCAAGAGGAAGTGTAGAATATAGTAATTATTATAGTAGTGAAAAAGGAGCAACATATTTATGCAATCCAAATAATTCACTATGGTCAGGAATAAGGGATGAATTTGATTCAAACTATGTAAATTATGTAATAGGAGCACCAAGTGTAGAAATGTTCTTAGATTCATATAATGCAAAATATCCAAATTCAAGTCCAAAATATACAACAGCGTTTAGAAGTGCAGATTATGAATATCCAGGATATTTATACTATAATGGTAATAGTTATAGTGATTATTGTTCAGAAACAATACAAGGAGGAGACTCAACAGTAGGAGACATGTATAGAGGTCCGTATACTGAGTGGCTGGCTTCTCCGTTGTCTTACAGCATTGCTAACCTTGTGTGCTGTGTGCATCACATGGGTCACTTGAGCAGCCTTGACTGCAGTTTCAACATCAATGGTGTGGCGCCTCTAGTTTCTCTAAAATCTGGAGTCGATTTGACTAATTAGTAGACTAGAAGAATGAGAAAAAATATGAATTAACTAATAATTAGAGACAAGAAAATATGCATGGCAGGCCTTGTGTCTGCTCTGCATGCGATTTTTAACAATGTGAACGGCTTATGTTCTAAATAAAAAAATCTCCCATATACTTAAATAAAAAAGTATATAGGGGGATTTTATGTATTATATTGAAAAAGTTGACAAGCTAAGCTGGATAGAGAAAATATTTAAAATAATTAAAATAGAAGAAAATAGAATAATTGTACCAATAGAAAATTGTGATGATAAAGAGAAAATTGATAAAAAACAAGCTATAAAATTAGCTAATAAAACACATAAATTATTAGAAAAAGTGAAAAGTAATAAATTAGTAATAAGTAAAGAGATACAAAAAAATAGTGATTATATAAATGCTTTATATTCTTATGGTTATGATATTGTTGATGGCAAATGGTTATTTGAAGCTATTTTAAATAATATTTTAGAATACATAGTTAAAGAAAAAAAGATACAAAAAGAAGAAATGCCAATAGCAGTAATGGTAAATAATTTAACAGATTACACATTGAAAAATATTCTAAGTATAGCTGGTGAATATAAAAGTCTAACTATAGTAACAAACCATATAAATAAATTACAAAAAGTTGAAGAAAAAATTTATGAGGAACTAGGATTAAGAATTATTGTAAGTAATAATAAGAAGAAAAGCTTATCAAAAACTAAAATAATTATTAATATTGATTTTCCAGAAGAGTTAATAAATAAATACAATATTTTTGATGAAGCAATAATAATAAATGTTTGTGGTAATATAAAAATAAATAGAAAAAGGTTTAATGGAATAATGATAAATGACTATGATGTGAAATTTGATAATATTGATAATATTTCAAATTATCAAAAGTATTTTTCTAAAGAATTATATGAAGCACAATTTTATAAAAATATTCCATTTGATAGTTTAAAAGAAAGAATAAAAAAAGAACATTTAGAAATTACAGGATTATATGGATTAAATGGCAAAATTTTATGAAATTTTAAGAAAGTCTTTATTTTTTTTTACAAATATAATATAATGTAGATGTTAAATTTTAATGATTTAGCAAGGAGGAAATTATGGCAAAACATGATATAAGTAAAAAGAAAAAAAGGCCTAGTACAGATAGGACTAGAAAAATGAAAAAGCCAGTAAAAAAGGATGATATATTAAAAAAGAAAAAGACAAAGAAAAAAGTTGATAATAGTAGACTTAAAGACAAGAAAAAGAAATCAACAAGAAACTTTGATGATGAAAAAACAAAAGTAATTGGAATTCCTAAAGCTTTTATGAAAGACAAAGATAATGATAAAACTGAAGATACAAAAAAAGTTGGAGGAAAAAAACCTAAAAAAGAAAAGAAACAAAGAAAACATCCTAAACTAATTTTAGCATTAAAGATTTTTATAATATTAATTTTATTAGTTTGTGTTGCAGTAGCAGGAATGATAGCTGCATTATTCTTTGGAGTATTTGGTACTGATTTTGAAATTACTAAAGAGGATTTAGTTATTTCAGCATCAAATTCAAAAATTGTTGACCAAAATGGTAATGTTATAGCAGATTTAAGTGGTGATGAAAAGAGAAAAATAATCACATTAGATCAAATGGCTGAATATCTACCAAAAGCATATATTGCAATTGAAGACGAAAGATTTTATGAGCATAATGGAGTTGACTTCAAAAGAACTGGAGGAGCTATTTTAGGAAAACTATTTGGAAAAGGTTCTTATGGAGGAAGTACGATAACACAACAATTAGTAAAAAATATTACTAAAGATGATGAAACTTCTGGCGTAGAAGGTATAATGAGAAAAATAAGAGAATGGGCTAAAGCATATCAAGTTGAAAGAATGATTTCTAAAGACCAAATATTAGAATTATATTTAAATATTCTTTATGTTGGTGGAGAAGGAAATCTACACGGAGTTGAATTAGGAGCTGAATATTATTTCAACAAGAGTGCAAAAGATTTAGACTTGGCAGAATGTTCATTCCTTGCAGGTATTAACAGCTCACCAAACAAATATAACCCATACAAATTATTGTCAGAATCAGATACTGAAGAAGCAAGAAATCAAAGAATTAAATCAAAATGTTTAACAGTTCTTTCAAAAATGAAAGAATTAGGATATGTAACTAACGAAGAAGAATATAATGCAGCAGTTGCAAAAGTAGAAGCCGGATTACCATTCCAAAAATCTACAACAAATACAAATGGAGTATATTCATACCATACAGACGCATTAATAGAACAAGTAATTAATCAAGTTATGGAAGAAAAGAATGTAACAAGAGAAATTGCTGAAAACTATGTATATGGTAGTGGATTAACAATATATTCAACAGTAAATCCAACAATTCAAACAGCTATGGAAAACGAATTTGCAAAAACAAATGTATATGCACTTAAATCTCAAAAATATGCAGGGGTAACAAGTCAAGCAGGAATGGCTGTCATAGATTATAAAACAGGAAATGTTTTAGGTGTAGTAGGAAGTATAGGAACAAAAACAGAAGCAAGAGGATTAAATAGAGCAACACAATCTTATAGACAAACAGGATCTGTTATGAAACCAGTTTCTGTAATTGCACCTGGATTAGAAGAAAAAATAATTCAAGCATCAACAGTATATAATGACTGTTCAACAGCTTTTGGTAACTATAAACCTAAAAACTAT
This sequence comes from uncultured Clostridium sp., assembly GCA_946545015.1. Taxonomy (GTDB): domain Bacteria; phylum Bacillota; class Clostridia; order TANB77; family CAG-508; genus CAG-269. The sequence goes on along the minus strand of CAMNMV010000020.1, from coordinate 22,427 downwards.
AACGGATTTAGAGGATTTGTAAATATAAGAGACTTTATCAAAACATCACAAAATATACCAGCAATTAAAATAATGACTGAATTAACACCAGCAAAATCAATTGATTATTTAAGAAAAATGGGAATTACAACATTATATAAGAGCGGAGAAAATGCTACATATAATGATGAAGGATTACCACTTGCAATAGGAGGTTTATCTCGTGGAATTAGTCCATTAGAAATGGCAGTAGCATATGGATGTATAGCAAATGATGGTGAAACAATTACACCAACATTCTATACAAAAGTAGAAGATTCAAATGGAAATGTAATAATGACACCTAACCAAACAAGAACAAGAGCAATATCTCCTCAAAATGCATATATTACAAAGAGTATTTTACAAGAACCAGTAAGATCAGGAGGAACAGCAACATATTGTGCAATATCAGGAATAGATGTTGCAGCCAAAACAGGAACAACTGATGGAGAAAAAGATAGATGGCTTTGCGGATTTACACCATATTATGCAGCAGCATGTTGGTTTGGATTTGATGAACCTGAATATGTATCATATAGAGGTAGATCAACAAACCCTGCTGGGGATTTATGGGATGCTGTAATGACTAGTATACATTCAGGACTTCCAGCAGCAAGTTTCCAAAGACCAGAAGGAATTGTAAATGCAACAGTATGTAGAACGACTGGATGTTTACCAGCTGAAGGGTGTACAACAACATATAGCGAAATATATACAAGTGATAATATGCCACCAAAATGTGAAGGACATGGAACGCAAGAAATATGTACAGATTCTGGTTTATTAGCAAATGAATATTGTCCAAATAGAGAAACAAAAAATATAGGTGGTTCTGTACCAAAAGAAAAATTAAAACTATGGAATAATTTAGGAGGAGGCAACTTAGGTGAAGCTGTAACTGAAACATGTACAATGCATCAAAAACCTGAAGAACCAGCACCAGCGCCAATACCAGAACCTACACCAGCGCCAACACCAGCGCCAACACCGACACCAACTCCAACACCAACTCCAACACCTGAACCAACACCGACACCTACGCCAGATCCAAATACAAATACAAATACATCAGGTGGAGATGGAAATAAAAATAAAACAACTCCATAATAATGAATAGAGTATAAGTATAAAATATAAAAAAGTGCACATAATTTAAATGTGCACTTTTATTATATTATGGAGGAAGAGAAAAATGAGTGATGATTATAATAACAAAAAAGACTATGAAGATAAAAGTAAATATGGAGAATTTATATCAACCTTTTTTAATTGGAAAACACTAGAAGAACAAAAAGAGGTAGTAGAAAAAATCGAAAAAATTACTAAAAAAGAAAATAAGTGAGAAAAAAGAAGAATAGAAGAGAAAATAAAAGAAAGTCAGAGAAGGTCAAAAAATATTGGCAGAAAATAACTAAAATTGAAATTGAAAAAATAATAATAAGTTGTATAATTATATTACAAAGGTCAAAGAAAGTCAAAGTCAAAAACTAGGAGGAAATACTATGAGAATGTCAGATTTAATAGAAGATTTTATAAAGGATTTATTTGATGAAAATGAATATATAGAGATACAAAGAAATGATTTAGCGGAACATTTTAATTGTGTTCCATCACAGATAAATTATGTTATATCAACAAGATTTAAACCTTCACAAGGATATTATGTAGAAAGTAAAAGAGGTGGCGGTGGATGTATAAAAATTAAAAAAGTTCATTTGGATAAATCGGAATATTTGATGCATATAATTAATAATATACAAAGTGAAATTACATCAAATGAAGTTGATATATTGTTAAGTGATTTTTTAACATATAACCTCATAACACCTAAAGAAGCAAAATTATTAAAGGTAGCAACAAGTGATAATGTTCTTACACTAAATAAAGATGTAAAAGATAAAATTAGAGCAAAGATATTTAAAAATATGCTTTTGAACTTAGAATAAGAAATATTTCATAATAAATAAATTAAATTATATTATATTATATTTTATTTTATATAGGAGGTAGTAAAGATGAAATGTGATAATTGTGGTAAAAATAATGCTAATATTAAATATTTAAGAAATATTAATGGTATAAAAAAAGAAATGAATTTATGTGAAAAATGTAGTAAAGAATTAGGCATTGATAATGAAATGTTTGATATGCCAATTGATTTTTCAAGTTTTTTAGGTGGATTCTGGGAGGATTTTGCAAATCAAGATTTATTACCATTAATAGATCCAATAGATGATGTTAAATGTTTGGGATGTAACTATACTTTTGAAGATATTATAAATACTGGAAAATTTGGATGTCCAAAATGTTATGAAACATTTGAAACACAAATTGATGATTTACTAAGTAAATTACATGGAAATAATAGACATGTAGGAAGATTAGGAAAACATTCAGAAGTTAAAATAGATAATAGTAGTAAAGAAAATAGAAGTAATTCAAGTGATGCTAAAGTAGAAGAAAATGAAAATAGCAAATTGGAAAATTTAAAAATAAAATTAAAAGAATTAGTAAAAGAAGAAAAATATGAAGAAGCTGCTAAAGTTAGAGATCAGATAAAAAAACTAGAAGAATAAGGAGGAAAGAATATGAATTGGTATTTACAAACTGGAACAGATTCAGATGTTGCGATTAGTACAAGAATAAGATTTGCAAGAAATCTAAATGGATTTAAATTTAACTTAAAAAACAAAACTGATATAGAAAAACTAGAAAATACTATAAAAGATAAATTATTTGCTATAGGATATGGGCTTAAATTTTTTAGATTAAGAGATATGGATGAAATAACAAAAGTAAGTTTAGTAGAAAAAAATATAATTAGTCCAGAATTTGCATTAAACAATAATGAAACAGGATCAATACTAATTAATGATGAAGAAAATATTTGTATAATGATAAATGAAGAAGATCATTTAAGAATACAAATTTTTAATGCTGGATTAGACCTAGAAAACACACTAAATCTTGCAATTGAATTAGATGAAAAATTAGGTGAAATATTAGGATATGCAGTAAGTAAAAAATATGGATACTTAACAAGTTGCCCAAGTAATTGTGGAACAGGATTAAGAGCTTCTGTTATGTTACATTTACCAGGTTTGAAATTAACTGGAAATATAAACAAAATATTAAAAGCAATTAGAAGTTTCGGAATAAGTATAAGAGGAATATATGGAGAAAATACAAAAAGTGTTGGGGATATATTTCAAATTTCAAATGAACAGACTTTAGGCATAACAGAAAAAGAAATTATCGATAATTTAAGAATTATATCTCAAAAAATAATAAATCAAGAAAGAGCTGCTAGAAAACTTTTAGCAAAGGATAAAATTGATTTGGAAGATAAAATATATAGAGCTTATGGAATTTTAACAAATTGTAAAAAGATGGATTCTAGTGAAGTATTAAGTATTTTATCTAAAGTCAAATTAGGAACAGATTTAGGAATATTAGATGAACTTACAGATTATAAAGTTTTAAAATTATATATATTTACTAAACCTGCAAATCTTCAAAAATATCTAGGAAACAAATATGATGAAGAGGAAGAAGATATAAAAAGAGCAGAAATTATAAAACAAATTATTAATGAGAAAGATTAAAATTGAAAGGAGTGAATTATATGACATATAAGTTTACTAATAGAGCTAAAGAAGCAATTGAAATTGCTAATGATTTAGCAGTTGAGTTAGGACATAATTATATAGGATCAGAACATGTATTATATGGTTTGGCCAAAGAAGGAAATGGTGTTGCAAGTAAAGTTTTAGAAAATCAAAATGTAACATCACAAGATATTTTAGACAAGATTGATGAGTTAATTGGTAGAGAAGAAAAAATAGAAGAAATAATTGGATTTACACCAAGAACTAAAAAGATTATTGAAAATGCATTTATTGAAGCAAGAAAGATAGGATACAATTATATCGGAACAGAACATTTATTAATAGGAATACTTAAGGAAGGAGATAGTATAGCAACAAGAATTTTATTAGAACTAAATGTAAATATTCCTAAATTATACAATGAAATAGTAAAATTCATAAGTGAAGAAACTGATGATAATGAAGAAAGTGAAAACAAAAATAATTCGAATAAAAGAGGAAGTTATAATCAAACACAGACTTTAAATCAATTTGGACAAGATTTAACAAAAAAAGCAGAAGAAGGAAAATTAGATCCTGTAATAGGAAGAAAAGAAGAAATTGAAAGAGTAATACAAATATTATCAAGAAGAACAAAAAATAATCCATGCTTAATAGGTGAACCTGGAGTTGGTAAAACTGCAGTTGTTGAAGGATTAGCACAGAAAATAGTTGCAGGAGATGTACCTGAAATACTAAAAAATAAAAGAGTTGTAACAGTTGATATTTCAAGTATGGTAGCTGGTGCAAAATATAGAGGGGATTTTGAAGAAAGAATTAAAAAAGCTCTTAATGAAGTGAAAAAAGCAGGAGATGTAATCTTATTCATAGATGAAATTCATACAATAGTTGGAGCAGGATCTGCTGATGGAGCAATAGATGCAGCAAATATTTTAAAGCCACTTCTAGCAAGAGGAGAGATACAATTAGTTGGTGCTACAACTTTGAACGAATATAGAAAATATATTGAAAAAGATGCAGCATTAGAAAGAAGATTTAGTCCTGTTACAGTTAAAGAACCAAGTGGCAAAGATACTGTGGAAATTTTAAAAGGGATAAGAGATAAATATGAGGCACATCATAATGTGAAAATAACTGATGAAGCAATAGAAGCAGCAGTTAATTTATCTACAAGATATATAAATGATAGATTTTTACCTGACAAAGCAATAGATTTAATTGATGAAGCAGCATCTAGAGCAAGAATAAAAACATACACAGAACCAGATATTTTAAAAAAATTACAAGATGAAATTGAAGAAGTTGAAAAAGATAAAGAAGAAGCTGTAAGAAGTCAAAAATTTGAAAAAGCTGCAACATTAAGAGATAAAGAAAAAGAACTTAAAAGAGAATATGAAAAAGAACAAGAAAAATGGAAAAATAAAAATACAAAATCAGTAACTAATATAACAGAAGAAAATATTGCTGAAGTTATAGAATCATGGACAGGAATTCCTGCAAACAAATTAACTGAAGACGAAAATGAAAGATTAAAACATTTAGAAGAAAATCTCCATAAAAGAGTTGTTGGACAAAATGAGGCAATAGAAGCTGTTGCAAAAGCAATAAAAAGAGGAAGAGTAGGACTAAAAGATCCAAAACGTCCAATAGGTTCGTTCTTGTTTTTAGGACCAACAGGTGTAGGTAAAACAGAATTATCTAAAGCATTAGCAGAATGTCTATTTGGTGATGAAAATGCTATGATAAGAATAGATATGTCTGAATATATGGAACCACATTCAGTATCAAAATTAATTGGTTCACCTCCAGGATATGTTGGATTTGATGAAGGTGGACAATTAACTGAAAAAATAAGAAGAAAACCTTATGCTGTTATATTATTTGATGAAATAGAAAAAGCACATCCAGATGTTATGAATATGTTACTTCAAATATTAGAAGATGGAAGATTAACAGACAGCCAAGGAAGAACAGTTAATTTTAAAAATACTGTAATTATTATGACATCAAATATTGGTGCACGAGCTATTACAGAGAAAAAATCATTAGGATTTACAAATCAAGAAGAACAAAAAGATTTACAAAAAGAATATGAAGAAACTAAAAAAGAAGTTATGCAAATTCTAAAAAGAGAATTAAGACCAGAATTTATAAATCGTATAGATGAAATTATTGTATTCCATAAATTAAATGATGATGAAATTTCAAAAATAATTGATATTATGCTAAATGAAGTTGTAAATAGATTGAAAAATGAAAAAATTGATATTGAAATTGAAAAAGGAGTAAAAGATATTATTGCTAAAGAAGGAGTTAATAAAGAGTTCGGAGCAAGACCTTTAAGACGTGCAATTCAAAATATTTTGGAAGATAGGTTGGCAGAAGAAATTCTAGATGGTAAATTAGAAAAAAATACGCCTACAATAGTTGGAACTGATGGGGAAAAAATAATTTTGAAAAAATAAGATTTAATAATGAAAGAATAAGAAGGATGCTAATTTTAGCATCCTTTTTGTCGAAATTAGGGGACAAAAATTAATTGACAAATAGTATAATTAATTTTATAATTTTATTACTAAAAAATGATAGGAGGTGAAAAAATGGACGAGAAAAGGTTTGAAGAAATTTTAGAAAGAAATAATGAAAAAATAATTAATTCTTTAAAAAAAGATACAGAAGAAAAACTAAGCGGTTTAGAAAAAAGAACAGAAGAAAAATTAAGCGGTTTAGAAAAAAGAACAGAAAAAAAATTAAATGGTTTAGAAAAAAGAACAGAAGAAAAATTAAGCGGTTTAGAAAAAAGAACGGAAGAAAAATTAAGTGGTTTAGAAAAAAGAACAGAAGAAAAATTAAATGTTTTAGAAAAAAGAATGGAAAAAAGATTTGATGAAATTGAACAAAAAAGAATCGATGATAATTTTTATTTCGAACATAAATATTGGGATAAAATTTCAATAATATTTGATAAACTTCAATTAAATGATGACATTAAGAAGACAGAAGATGAACGAAATTTGAAATTAGAACAGAAAGTAGAAAATAATTCTTCTAAATTAATGTCACTAGATTTTAGAGTCTCAAAACTAGAGAATAAACATTAATTCAAAATTTTAAATCAATAATTCAAAAAAAGGTAGTGGGTATATATATTATTTTTAAAGATATAGTTCTAAGAAGTAATATATATGCCCACTATTTTTTTAAAATTGATTGACTATTTTTAAAAAAGTAGTATAATAAATGTTAATTATATATGTTATCAAGAGTGGACGAGAGAATCGGCTTTATGACTCCACAGCAACCTATTAGTTTAGGTGCTAATACCGACAAAGTATAAAAGTACTTTGGATGATAAACAAAAACGTATTATTGACCTTTGTACTTATGCAAAGGTTTTTGTTTTGTTATAAATTGAATATTTTGAAACATATATAGAAAAAAATAAAGAAGGGAATGATTATTATGAGGAAATTATTTACATCAGAAAGTGTAACAGAAGGGCATCCAGATAAACTATGTGATTACATTTCAGATAGTGTTTTAGATGCATATTTATCAGAGGATGAAAATTCAAGAGTAGCTTGCGAAACAGTAGCTGGAAAAGACACAATTTTTATAACAGGAGAAATAAGTTCAAAAGCTAATATTGATATTGAAAAAATTGCAAGAAATGCAATAAAGGAAATAGGGTATTTTGGTAAGGGAATTGATATTGATTATGAAACTTGCAAAATTATTGTAAATGTTTCAAAACAATCACCAGATATTGCTCAAGGAGTTGATAAATCATTAGAAGATAAAGAAGGATTAAATGTGGAATCAGAAGGTGCGGGAGATCAAGGAATTATGTTTGGATTTGCAACTTCAGAAACAGAAGAATTAATGCCACTTCCAATTTTATTAGCTCATAAATTATCAAAAAGATTAACTGATGCTAGAAAAAATGGCGAAATTAATTATTTAGGACCAGATGGAAAAGTTCAAGTGACTGTAGAATATGATGATGATAAACCAGTAAGAATAGATACAATTGTTGTGTCTACCCAACATAAAGATGGAGTATTATTAGAGGATTTAAAAAAAGATATCAAGGAAATAATTATAAATGAAGTTGTTCCAATTGAGTTGTTGGATGAAAAAACTAAATATTTTATAAATCCAACAGGAAGATTTGTAATAGGTGGACCTTTTGGAGATAGTGGATTAACTGGAAGAAAAATAATAGTAGATACTTATGGTGGATTTAGTAGACATGGTGGAGGTGCATTTTCAGGGAAAGATCCAACAAAAGTAGATAGATCGGCTGCATATATGGCAAGACATATCGCTAAAAATATCGTTGCTAATAAACTAGCTGATAAATGTGAAATTCAATTAGCATATAGCATCGGAGTAGCCAAACCTGTAGGGATATATGTTAATACATTTGGAACAAGTTCAATACCTGAAGAAGAAATTTCTGATTTAATAAATGAAAAGTTTGATTTAACTCCAAGAGGAATCATTGATTATTTAGATTTAAGAAAACCTATATATAGAAAAACAACTAATTATGGGCATTTTGGAAAAGAATATTTGCCTTGGGAAAAAATTGTTGATTTTAAAGATTTATAAGTGTTATAATAGAATTGTTATATTAATATTTGTATTAGTCTAAAATTAGTTCAAAAATGTATACAAATCTTTTAAAATGTGTTACAATAGGTTAGTAAAAAAGTTAACAAAATTATTATAATAAATTATAAAGGAGGAAATTTAAATGTCAGGACATAGTAAATGGCACAATATTCAAGCCAAAAAAGGAAAAGCAGATGCAGCAAGAGGAAAAATATTTACAAAATTAGGAAGAGAATTATTAATAGCAGTAAAAGAAGGTGGAGCTGATCCTGCAGGTAACTCTAAATTAAAAGGTGTTATTGCAAAATGTAAAGCAGCAAATATGCCAAATGATACAATAAATAATGCTATAAAGAAAGCATCTACAAGTAATGAAAATTATGAGGAAATAACATATGAAGGGTACGGGCCTTGTGGAGTTGCAGTAATAGTTGAAGCTGCTACAGATAATAAAAATAGAACAGCAGCAGATGTAAGACATGTATTTGATAAAGCAGGAGGAAATTTAGGTACAACAGGATGTGTATCATATATGTTTAATAAAAAAGGTGTAATTGTAATAGAAAAAGCATCAACTTCAATGGATGAAGAAGAATTAATGATGCTTGCATTAGATGCAGGTGCAGAAGATTTTTCAACTGACGAAGAAATATATGAAATAACAACAGATCCAAGTGATTTTTCTACAGTAAGAGAAAAATTAGAAGAAAGTGGATTGGAATTCTTAGAAGCAGAAGTTCAAATGGTTCCAACAACAACAGTTGCATTAGATGATGCTGGTGTAGAAAAAATGGAAAGATTAATCGAGAGATTAGAAGAATTAGACGATGTAGCAAATATTTATCACAATTGGGAAGAATAAGAAACAGCCGATGAAGGGGTAAAATATGAATAAAAATAAAAAAGTTTTTATAATTGCAATTATTGCAATAGTAATAGTTTTACTTATTGGAGTAGCATATGCATTTTTAGCAACAGATATGTTTAAAAGTAATAAAGATTTATTTTTGGAATATGCTGCTAAAATGTTTGATGATGATGGTTTTATAGATTCAAGTGTAAAACAATATTATGAGAAAAAAGGTAATTCATCATATGAAAACGAAGGAAAAGTCAATATAAATGTTGATTCTGAAACATTAGATAATGATAAAATGAAGAATATAACAAATCTAAGTATTGATTTTGCAGGAAATGCTGATATTACAAATAAAAAGACTGAAACACTTGTGAAAATCAAGTATAATGATGATGTTAATTTTCCAATATATTATAAAAAAGTAGATGATATATGTGGAATAAAATTATCAGAAATAGCTAAGGGATATTTTGCATGGAAAGAAAATGAATTTGGCGAAGTTATTACAAAAATGTCAAAAATTGACAAAATGGAAGGCTTGAAAGATATACCATTAATCAATTCTGAATCAGTAATGCCAGATTTATCAAATGTTAGATTAAATCAAAGCGAAAATGATAAAATTAAAACTACATATTTTGATTTGATTAAAAATAATATAGATAAAGATAATTTTACTAAAATCCAAGGAATGGAAACAGATGGATATTCTTTAGAATTGGATAACAAAGATTTAAAAGAATTATTAGTAAAATTACTTGAAAAATTAAAAGATGATGAAGTTATGATAGACAAAGTTTCAAAAATAACAGGTAATGGGATGCGTTCATCTGATATAGAAGCTAAAATTGATGATTTAAATGAAAATGGATTAGCAGATGGAAAAACTATTATAACAATTTTTGGAAAAGACAAAAAAGCTAATAAAATAGAAATCCAATTTAATGATGAATTAAAAATTACGATTTCTAAAGAAAGCTCAGATGACGAAAAAGTATATAATATTGAAGTTGAAACTATAGAATATCTATTTAGTATAAAACTAAGTTATATTGGATTAGAAAATCTAGAAAAAGTTACAGAAAAATATGAAATCTCTTATAGTGATAATACAAATGGTGATTCATATTATTACAATATACAAAATGATGTTAGATTTACAAATGATATAGATATAAAAGATTTTAAAGAAAAAGAATATGTTGATTTCAATAAATTAAGTGATGAAAAATTAAAGGAAATAGTAAATATAATTCAAACTAAAGTAAGACAAGTAAGTGATAGACAAATGGGAGAAGCAGGAATTATAGGTGAAAATCCAGTAATTAATTTTATACCAGGATTAACAAGTTGGATGAAAAAATTTGATATTTACCAAAATGAAGAAGGAATGCAAACACAAGAACAACCGGAATCAACACAAGAAACACCTGAGACACCTACAGTACCAGAAAGTTCAACAATGCCAGAAACACCAGCTACTACACCTGAAACACCTATAACAGATTCTTCTTCGAATAATCTAGTTACAAATATGGAAGAATTAGAAAAACAAACTTTTAATGATAGAATCAAACAATATGAGGGAAATACTGTATCAGCGCCAGCATTAAAAAGCTTAATGATGCAAGTAATCGCAAGTAATATGGCATATGAAGATAAAAAAATAACAGTAACAGGTGATGTTGTACTTACTGGAGACGAAGTTCCAGATACAATTGACTCAACTAAAACTTATACTGTAAAATGCTCTACAGGAACAGATGGATTTATAAATGAGGTTGAAGTAAAAATAAAAAAATAAAAATAGAGAAGTATAAATAAAATAATTTTAGATATTTATATAGTTCTATAAATTTAGACAAAGCATATAATACAATATGCTTTGTTTTTTTGTTTAAAATCACTTAATTAACTTTAATATGTTTTATTATATACAAATTAATTAAACAAGTGAAAATGAGAAAGGAAAAATATTAAAATGAATGAATTAGAAAAGATTTTAAGGTATTTTTCGTCTGATATTTGCGAATTTATTATCAATGTAATAAAAAATGATTCTAAAATTATAAATGATATTCGAGAAATAAGAATAAGGGTTGGAAAACCTATAATATTAAAATTAAAGAATGATGATATTGTTTTACGATATACAGTAAGCCAACAAGAAATATTGAAAATACTAGAAAAGTTTTGTGAAAATTCTATTTATGCATATAAAAATCAAATTTGTAATGGATTTTTAACAATAAGAGGTGGACACAGAATTGGAATTTGTGGAACTGTAGTAATAGAAAATAATGAAATTGTTAATATAAAATACATATCTAGTCTAAACGTTAGAATTGCTAGAGAAATACTTAATTGTAGTAACCAAATGCTAAAAGAAATATTAGATATACAAAATCATACAATTTATAATACATTAATTGTTTCGCCACCAGGAAAAGGTAAAACTACAGTGTTACGAGATATTGTAAGACAAATAAGTAATGGTATACCAAATTATTTTAAACCAATGACTGTAGGATTAGTGGATGAAAGAGGAGAAATTGCAGCATCATATAGGGGAATACCACAAAATGATGTCGGAATAAGGACTGATGTTATTGGAAATGTGAATAAGTCTAAAGGAATAGAAATGCTAATTAGAACTATGGCACCAGAGGTTATTGCCTGTGATGAGATTGGATTGAAAGATGATGTAGATGCAATAAGAAAAACTTTTGTTAGTGGAGTTAAAGGAATATTTACAATGCATGGAAAAAATTTAGAAGATATTAAAAACAATAAAGAAATTAGTGAGCTTATAGAAAGTAAACGAATTGAAAAGATTATTTTCATATGATTAATTCTAAATTCTAAATTTAAAATTATAATTTATAATTTTAAGTTCTAATGAAATTTAATATGAATATATTATTAAAAAGGACAAGGTGATAAAAATGCTAATGACAAAATTGGTGATATTATTTATAATTTTTTTCTTATCAAATCTTATAGGAAAAATGATAGCAGGAAAATATAGATATAGATATGAAGAATTAAAACAAATGAAAAGTGCATTAAATATGTTTAAGACTAAAGTTAAATTTACATATGATACTATACCTGAAATCTTTGAAGAAATATCTAAGAATTTTAATAGAAATGTAGGACAAGTGTTTCAAAATGCAAAAGTAAAAATGGATTATAAAAGTGCAGAAGAATCTTGGAAAGAATCAATTGAAGAATCGGAAAATAATATGACAGATGAAGATAAGCAAATATTAGTGATGATGTCCAAAATGCTTGGAAAATCAGATGTGGATGGACAAATTAGCCAAATTGATATTACATTGGAATTTCTTGAAAAACAATTAGAAAATTCATTTGAAGAAAAGAATAAAAATGAGAGATTATTTAGAAAACTTGGAACAATAATGGGATTAACACTAGTAACAATACTTGTTTAAATAAAATGACAGAAAGGAAAGGATTATGGATATTAATTTGTTATTTAAAATAGCAGCTATAGGAATTTTAGTAGCAGTGTTACATCAAGTGTTGGTAAGAGCAGGTAGAGAAGATCAAGCCATGATGACAACACTTGCTGGACTTGTTATTGTTCTAACAATGGTAATTAAAGAAATAAGTAATTTATTTAATACAGTTAGAACAATATTTAATTTATAGAGGAAATTTATGGATATTATAAAAATTATAGGATTAGGCCTGATTTCATTAATTATAATAATTTTATTAAAACAATATAAACCTGAATTTGCAGTATATGTAAGTATATTAACAGGGGGGATAATAATATTTCTAGTATTGGACAAGCTTACACGGTATTATTACATTAATAAAATCAATTCAAACTAAATCTGATATTAATTCTAAATTTATTACTTTACTTATAAAAATGACAGGAATAGCTTTTCTTTCAGAATTTGCAGTAAGTATTTGTAAAGATTCTGGCGAAAGTGCTATTGCAAGTAAAATAGAATTAGGAAGCAAGATTATAATTATTTCTATGTCTATACCGATAATAACGAGCTTATTGGAGCTAGTACTAAAAATTATTCCATAATATATTAATACAATTAATAAATTTTTATTATAGATTACGAAGGATAAAAAATGAACTTGAAAATTGCTAAATTTAAAAGAATTATTTTATTAACATTTGTGATTATATTTGTTTTTGTAAGTGGGATAGCAAAAAATACATATGCAAGTAACGAAGAAAGATTAGAAGAACAACAAAATACTTTTGGTATAAATTCATTTATATCAAATTCAAAAAAATATGTAGATGAAGAATTTTTTAAAGAAAATGACTTGAAAGAAATCTTTGAATCTGCTGTAAAAGGCCAAATTGATAATAAATCAATTTTTCGGAAAATTTACTGGGATTTTAGGAAAAGAAGTAAAAGAAACTTGTAAAATAATAGGATCTGTTTTGGCGATTATCGTTATACATAGTATTTTAAAATCAATAAGCGAAAGCTTGGAAAATGATAATATATCTAAATTGATTTATTATGTTCAATACATATTAATTGCAACAATAGTTATGACAAATTTCACTGGAATAATTGAAACAATACGAGAAACTGTAATAAATTTAGTGGGATTTATAAATTTATTAATACCGTTACTAACATCTTTGATGCTTTTTACAGGGAGTATAACTACAACAAGTATGGTACAACCTGTTATTTTAATTGGTGTAAATGTAGTTGGAAATTTAATTCAAAATATTTTGATACCAATTGTTCTAGTTATTGCAAGTTTTAGTATAATATCTAAAATTTCTGATAAAGTACAAATAGATAAAATTACAAAATTTATGAAATCAGGAGTAGTATGGACATTAGGAATAATTCTTACTATATTTGTTAGTGTTGTTTCTTTAGAGGGAACTTTATCAAGTAGTGTTGATGGAGTTAGTGCTAAAACAGCCAAAGCTGTGGTGAGCTCGGCTATTCCAATTGTTGGTAAAATTTTAGGTGATGCTGTTGATTCTGTTTTAGGTTGTGGAATTATCTTAAAAAATTCTGTTGGAATTTTAGGAGTATTAATTATTTTAACGATTTGTATAGTACCAATTTTAAAACTTTCAGTTATGGCGATTTTATATAAACTCCTGTCAGCTATATGTCAGCCAATAGCTGATAAAAAAATATTAGAATTATTAGATCAAATAGGAGATGTGTTTAAAATATTACTCGCCATATTATCTTCAATTTCTGTTTTAATAATTATAGGAGTAACACTAGTTGTTAATATTTCAAATAGTGGAATGATGTATAGATAAAACAAAAAATGTACAAATAAAATATTTATAGTACATAAAGTGAGAGGAAAATCTAAAAAGATGTTGGAAAATATAAATCAATGGGCTAAAGCCATTGTATTATCAGTAATTATTGTTTCAATACTAGAAATGCTATTACCAAATAATAAAACTAAAAAATATGTAAAAATGGTGATGGGGATTTTCATTTTATATAATATAATTTCGCCATTCATAAATGATAAAAGCATGTTGAAATTTGATGAAGGAGAATTACAAGAAAATATAATGACATCATCTAATACTATAGAAATTAATCAAGAGTCTATGGATAGAAGACTTGAAGAATTATATATAGAAGAAATAGAAAAAGATATAACTAAAAAAGTTGAAAAAAGAGGTTTTGTTGTGAAATTTTGTAAGGTAAAAGCTAAAATTACAGATAAAGAAGATAATACAGGGATAACAAATATTACGCTAAAAGTTGAGAAAGATGAAAATTATAAAAACAATGAAAGCAATAAAAATGATAAAGATGATAATAAAGATGATGTGAATGAAATAAATGAGGAATCGGATTTTGAAGATGAATTTGTAAAGAAAATACAAAATATAAAAAAAGTAACTACAAAAGTCGATATAAAAACTGATATTGGTAAAAAGAAAATTGAAAATAGTACTAGTAATGAACTATCAGCTGTGGATATACAAAATCTTAAAGAGTTTTTAATAAAGGAATATGAGGTGAATGTTAAATGTTTAAAGATAAATTAAATTTTTTAAAAGTTAATAATGATTCTAATGAAGGAATAAGTAAAGAAGGTAATAATAAGAAATTAGAAAATTTAGTAGTATTAGTAATAATATTAATAATTACTATAATAATCATTAATGTTATATGGAATGGAGATAAGAAAGAAGAATCGAAGGGAGAACCAAAACCTTATGCAAAACAATTGGCCTCAACATCAAATTCTAATTATCAAGAAGATGAAATTTCTAATATTAATTTGGAAGAAAAATTAAAAAGAATATTACAAAAGATACAAGGTGTAGGCAAAGTAGAAGTGTTTGTTAATTATTCTGAAAGTAGTGAAACAATTGCAATGTTTAATGAAAATTCTAAGATAAGTTCAACAGAAGAAACTGATACATCTGGAGGAAAAAGAATTATAGAACAAAAAGATTTACAAAAAGATATTATTTACAAAGAAGACAATGGGGATAAAGTTCCAATAACTCAAAAGGTAATTCAACCTAAGATTGAAGGAGCAATTATTACAGCTGAAGGTGCTAATAATGCAACTGTTAAAGCAAACATAGTACAAGCTGTAGAAGCGGCTACAGGGCTTGCAACACATAAAATACAAGTTTTTGAAATGGAGGGATAATATGAATATTATAAAGAAAAATCAAATTATAATTTATGCATTTGCGTTAATGCTAGTTACTGCTGGATATTTAAATTATACAAGCAATGTGAATAAAGAGTCGGTAGAAACATCTTCAAATGAAGTGTATGTTGAAGGAAGTAATACAGCAAATAATATAGATGAAACTAAAGATGAAAACAATTTAGTGGAAAATGAAAATAATAATCCAAAAGAAATAAGTGAAAATGAAAAAGAAAAAATTGCTAATATAGGTGATGCAACATTAGTAAATAGTAGTGATGTAGTGTCAGAAGATGAATATTTTATAAAATCTAAATTCGAAAGAGAAAATATGTATTCTCAATCGATTGAAACTTATGAAAAAATATTAAATAGTAGTAATTCAAATGAAACACAAAAACAAACTGCGACACAAGAGATTAAAAGGATTAGTGATGAAAAAAACAAAATTATGATATGTGAAAATTTAATAAAAACAAAAGGTTTTAAAAATGTAATTATTTTTGTAAATGAAGGTAGTATTAGTGTAATTATTGATAGTAAAGAAATAAAGCAAGAAGAAATTGCACAAATACAAAATATTGTTTCAAGAGAACTAAATTGTAAGGTGGAAAATATTCATATTTCGACAAAATAGAAAATAAAAAATAAAGAATAAAAAGTAAAAAATATAAAATAAAAACAAATAACATTATTACTTGTGTAATAATGTTATTTTATTTCCAGTTTTTTTAATAAAACCTTCTTCTTTTAAAGTTTTCATTTCTCGCATCATAGCACTTCTATCAACACTTAAATAATCAGCAAGGTTTGTCAAAGACATATCTAAAGAAATTGTTTTACTGAAATTTTTTGTTGAAAGAGTATTAAAATATTCTATTAATTTATCTCTTATGGATCTTTTAGTTAATAACTCTATTCTAGTATTTAAATCTATTACTTTATTTAATATTATCTCAGGAAGATTTTCAGAAAGTTTAGAATGAAATTCACAGTTTGGTTTACATTTATTTCTTATATCTTCATATTTGAAAAATAATACTTTTGATTTTTTTGTAGCTTCAACAAAAAATTCATTATTTGTATTAATAGTATAAAAAATTTCGCCAAATGCATTTCCTTCTAATATACGTTCGATAATTGTTTTATTTCCATTTAAATCATATCTTACTAGATCAGCAGCTCCACTAACAAGCATACAAAATTGATTTCTTTTTTGAATGAAGTTTGTTATAACTTCACCTCTTTCAAATTGCTTTATTTGGACTTTTGAGCATTTATTGCTGAAATCTTGTATAAATTCATTAATGTTAAAATCTAGATTCATTTCCAACATCCTTTTTTTGTTTTTTACATTATACTAAAAAAGTGGTGCAATTGCAACAAAAAATAAAAAGAAAGATAAAAGAAATAAAATAGATAGAAATTAAAATAAAATAATAAAATAAATAGAAAATACAATAAATAGAAATATGACTCGTCTTGCGACGAGCCATATTTGATTAGCTAACGGTCTTAAAATGCCATCCGTCTCCAGGAATAAATTCCACCAGAGAAGAACCCGATATTATAATTACTTCATTTCTGGTACATTTTCCTGTGATTGGGAAAGTTTCAACGGAACCGTTGGGCTTTTCGACAGTGATTCCGTCAGGTGTGTTAGCTGTTACCAAGTACGTACCAACTGTATGTCTGTCCTCAATAGGGGAAGTAAACATATAGATGAGATCACCTGGTTCGAGTTTTTTTGCGGCTTCATAAAAACGCATTTTTCCTCCTTTGCCGTTAGGCGTTGCAAGTCATCAAAAAGACGATGGCTCTAGGTTAAAAAACTTCAATATTAATTATACCATATTTTAAAGATTTTATCAAATTTTACATAAATATTAATTGCTAAAAATTATTGCAAAATCAGTCAAAATGTAATAAAATATGACATGATAAATTATAGGAAAAATAGAAAGGCGTGTAAAAAGACATGGAAACAATAGAAGAAATTGAATTACAAAAAGAATATATGAAAAAAGTAAAAGAGATTAATGGTGATAAAAAATTAAAATACAATATATTTACTATGGGATGCCAATTAAACGAAAATGATTCAGAAAAGCTTTGTGGAATGCTAGAAGAAATGGGCTATGAGAAAACTGAAAATTCAAATGAAGCAGATATATGTTTGTTTAATACTTGTTGTGTTAGAGAAAATGCTGAAGACAAGCTTTTTGGAAAACTTGGCGAATTAAAGAAGATAAAAGAAAATACTGGTATGATAATTGCAATTGGTGGATGTATGATGCAAGAAAAACATATAACAGATAAAATCAAAGAATCATATCCATTTGTAGATATTATATTTGGAACACATACATTACATAAATTTCCAGAAGACTTATTTAAGACATTAGATTTAAAGACTAAACAAGAAGATGTAATAAATATAGATGGTAAAGTATATGAAGGGTTACCAATAAAAAGAAACAGTAATATAAAAGCTTCTGTTACTATAATGAATGGATGCAACAATTTTTGCTCATTTTGTATCGTTCCTTATGTTCGTGGAAGAGAAAGAAGTAGACAACCAAAAGATATAATAGATGAAGTAAGAGAATTAGCAAAACAAGGATATAAGGAAATTACATTACTTGGACAAAATGTTAATTCTTATTTAAGAGTTGAAAAACAAAAAAATATTCCATTTGAAGAATATGATGGAGTAAATTCATTTGCAACATTATTAAGAGCGATAAATAAAATAGATGGAATCGAAAGAATAAGATTTGTATCACCACATCCAAAAGATTTCACAGATGATGTAATAGATGCAATTGCTGAATGTGATAAAGTTTGTAAATTAATACATTTACCACTTCAATCTGGTAATACTGATATTTTAAGAATAATGAATAGAAAATATACTAAAGAACAATTTCTAGATTTAGTAGATAAAATGAAAAACAGAATACCTAATTTAACACTTTCAACAGATATTATTGTTGGTTTTCCAGGAGAAACTGATGAACAATTTGAAGATACTTTAGATGTTGTAAGAAAAGTTAAATTTGAACAAATATATATGTTTATATATTCAAGAAGAGTTGGAACACCTGGTGATAAGATGCCAAATCAAGTACCAGAAGAAGATAAACATAGAAGATTTGATAAATTAAAAGCATTATATGAAAGTCAAATAGAAGAACAAAATGAAAAATATGTAGGAACAGTTCAAAAAATATTGGTAGAAGGAGAAAGTAAAAATAATCCTAATACTTTAACAGGAAGAACAGATAGTAATAAGGTTGTTATATTTGAAGGTTCAAAAGATCTAAAAGATAAAATAATAGATGTAAAAATCACATCACAACATATGTGGTATTTAAAGGGAGAAATTAAATAAATATGGTCAACAAATCAGATGAGTTGTTAGATAATAGAAAAATAATAGAAAAACTATTATTAAATAATATTTCCGAAATAAATTCATATGAGAATAGACAAGAAATGTTTAATATAATTCCAGAATTAAAAGATGAATTTGGTTTTAATCAAAAAAATCCATGGCACATATATGACGTTTGGAATCATACAGTAGTAGCATTAGAAAATTCTGATTGTGATATACAAACCAGATTAGCACTTTTGTTACATGATATAGGAAAACCACATTCATATCAAGAAGATGGAAAAATAAGACATTTTAAAGGACATGCTCAAAAATCTGCTGAAATAGCCAAAAATGTTTTGAATAGATTAGGCTATGATGAAAAACAAGTAAGTAATATATGTTTTTTAATTGATAAGCATTCTACAGTTATTAATGTAGATAATATAACTGAAGAGAATATAGAAATGTATAAAAAATTATTACATGTCCAATATTGTGATACAAGTGCATATAATCCAGAATATACTTCACCTGTATTTGCAAGGTTAGATAATATAAAAAAAAAATTGAAATAAAAGAAAAAAATATAATTAAAAAGGATAAAGAAACTGAAGAAAGATAAGGAGTAAGAAGAAATGGCAGAAAAAGATATAGAAAAATATTCACCTATGATGCAAAAATATCTTGAAACTAAAGAACAATATAAAGATTGCATCTTGTTTTATAGATTAGGAGACTTTTATGAAATGTTTTTTGATGATGCTATTTTAGTATCTAGAGAATTAGAAATAACATTAACAGGAAAAGATTGTGGACAAGCAGAACGTGCACCTATGTGCGGAGTTCCACATCATGCTGCTGAAACATATATTGCAAGGCTTATTGCTAAAGGATATAAAGTTGCAATATGTGAACAATTAGAAGATCCTAAAACAGCAAAAGGAATTGTAGAAAGAGGAGTAATTCGTGTTGTAACACCAGGAACTATTGTAGAAAGTAATATGCTAGAAGAAAGAAAAAATAATTTCATAATGTCAATATATAAATCAGGAATATATTATGGAATTAGTGTTTGTGATATTTCGACAGGTGAATTTTATGCAGCACAAATAAAGGATAATCAAAATTTTCCTCTATTATTAGATGAAATTGCAAGATATATGCCATCAGAATTAATAGTAAACTCAAGCATATCAGATTGTATAGAAGAAATTAATCAAATTAAAGAAAGATTTTCAACATATATTACAAAGTTTAATGATAAATTCTTTACTTGTGATAAAGAAACAATTAGACTAAGATTTAATATAGTAGATTCTAATCAAAAACAAATAACAGATTTAGCTGATAAAGAATTAGCATTAAACTCAATTAATGCATTAATAGAATATGTAGAGCAAACTCAAAAAACAGCATTAGATCATATAAACAAAATAACAATGTATAATATTTCAAAATATATGTCATTAGATATAAATGCAAGAAGAAATTTAGAGATTACTGAAAAAATGAGGGATAAATCTAAAAAAGGTACATTATTATGGGTATTAGATAAAACTTCAACATCAATGGGAGGAAGACTACTTAGAAGATGGTTAAATGATCCATTAATTGATGTTTGCGAAATAAATAAAAGATTAAATGCGGTAAGTGAATTAAAAGATAGTGTAATGCTTAGAGGAGATATTATAGATAGTTTGAAGAAAGTTTATGATATTGAAAGAATTGCAGGGAAAATGGCATATGGAAATGCAAATGCAAGAGATATGATAACTTTGAAAAATTCACTAGAAAGACTTCCTGAATTAAAACAAATATTGTCAAATTGTAATGATAAATACTTGAAAGAGTGTTTTGAAAATTTAGATGAATTACAAGATATATTTGAGTTAATTAATGAAGCAATAGTTGAAGATCCACCAATGACTGTAAAAGAAGGTGGAATCATAAAATTAGGTTATGATGAAGAAATTGATAAATTAAAAACAGCTACAACTGATGGTAAAAAGTGGATTATAGATTTAGAAGCAGAAGAAAGAGAAAAAACTGGTATTAAAAATTTGAAAGTTGGATTTAATAAAGTATTTGGATATTTCTTAGAAGTTACAAAATCAAATTTAAATATGGTACCAGATAGATATATTAGAAAACAAACATTAACAAATGCTGAAAGATATATAACTGAAGAATTAAAAAATTTAGAAAATCAAATATTAGGTGCTGAAGAAAGAGTAATTAATTTAGAGTATAATGCATTTACTACAATAAGAGAAAAAATTGCTCAAAATATTAAACGACTTCAAAAAACAGCAGTTGTTGTATCAACAGTTGATGTATTAACATCTTTTGCAATAGTAGCTGAAGATATGAATTATTGTATGCCTAAAGTAAATAGTAATGGAAGTATAAATATTAAAAATGGTAGACATCCAGTTATAGAAAAAATGCTAGGTGCAGGAGAATTTGTTGAAAATGATACTTATCTTGATGAAAGTGATAATAGATTAGCAATTATTACAGGACCTAATATGGCAGGTAAATCTACATATATGAGACAAGTTGCTTTAATTACTTTAATGGCACAAGTTGGAAGTTTTGTACCAGCAGAAGAAGCGGAAATAGGAGTTGTAGATAAAATATTTACAAGAGTTGGAGCTTCTGATGATTTATCAATGGGACAAAGTACATTTATGGTAGAAATGATGGAAGTTGCTACAATATTAAAAGAAGCAACTAAAAATAGTTTAGTTATATTAGATGAAATTGGTAGAGGAACATCAACTTATGATGGACTTTCAATTGCCTGGGCAGTTGCAGAATTTATATCAGATAAAGAAAAATGTGGAGCAAAAACTTTATTTGCAACACACTACCATGAATTGATCGGACTAGAAGAAAAATTAGAAGGTGTTAAAAATTATTCTATAGCAGTAAAAGAAAAAGGTGAAGACATAATTTTCTTAAGAAAAATTGTAAGAGGTGGAACTGATGAAAGCTATGGAATACATGTTGCTCGTTTAGCAGGTGTACCAAAAACAGTAACAACTAAAGCAAATGAAATATTAAGAAGTTTAGAGCGTAAAAATGTTATGACAGGAAAAGCACAAGAAAAGAAAGATAAAAAACAAGTTGAAGGACAATTTGATATGTTTAATTATAAATTAGCAGAAATTGCTCATGAATTAGATAAAGTAAATCTTAATGAACTTACACCAATAGATGCATTAAATACATTAGTAAGAATAAAAGAAAAGATGAAATAAAG
>CAMNMV010000019.1 GCA_946545015.1 uncultured Clostridium sp. | reverse complement strand
TAGCTTATATTTACATTGTATTTAATATTTATTACTTATTAAACGATTTCAGGATTATCATCTATTATTTTTTGTACAATGTTTTGTTTAAAATTAAATGGTACTACATACCCTCCTAATGATGCCGCTTTTTGAGTTAAAACAGTGTTTTCCTCATTAACATAGATTTTTGCTTTACCTTTTCCATTTTTAGCTTCTTGAACAAGATTTGATACTGCTGAATTTCCATCAAATGCTACAACTATTGAACTTCTTCTTTCAAATATTTCATAGTTAAAGCTTTTATATATTCCTAATCCTTCACTTTCAGTGGATAAACATACTCCTGTTATTTCTTTTTGCAATAAGTTATTTTTAGATTTTTCTGATATTAATTTAGGAATTATTGCATAAATATCGACACTTTTCTTTAATTCTCTTGCTAAATCAACTATCTCTTTTTCATATCCTTCAACTTTATGTCCAATTACGAAATAAACTTTATCTAAATCAATTTTTTTCATTAATTTTTTTAGAACTTTCTTTCCTTTTTCAGTTGGAACTGTTTCTCTTTTTTCAGAATTAAAACTTCCTCCTGCTATTATAATAGGCATTTTGTCTACTGGTAATTTCTTTATTTTTTCTTTCAATTCTTTTTCAGCTTCTAAGTTCTTATTTAATCTCAAATTAATCTTGCTTTTACTACTTTGTTCAGTATATTGTTTTTCTAATTTTAAGATTGCTTCTTTCAAAGATGTTCCTTTCACTAATTTTTTCAAAGCTTCAGATTTTTCTTGAAAATCTTTATCACTATCTTCAATAATCTTATTTTCAACTTCTTTCATTTTAGCAAAATCTTTGTCTGTTAATTCAAGCAAATTATATAAAGCTAATTGTTCATCAATTGTATCTGTACCATAGCATCCACATCCATCAGTACCTTGAACACATTTTATTCCTTTTTCAATATACTTCTTTAATGGATGTCTTTCTAATGCATTTAAGTTATTTAATCTTATATTTGAAGTCAATTGAAATTCTACTACTGCACCTGATTTTTTCAAATTATATAATAATTCTTTTCCTTTTTCAGAGTCCAAATCAGGAGTATATAATCCATGTCCTATTCTAACTTTAGGTATCTTACAACCTTTAGGCGTAGCATTTATTACCATTTCTATTGATTTAGAAACATTATCTCTTAAACTATCATTTTCTCCAGCATGTACTCTTATAGTAAAATTAGGATCTTCCTCTACAGCAAATTTTACTAATTCTTCAAATACAGGTTTTAATTCTCTTATATCGTTTATTTCTTCTCCTATGAAATCACTTCCAACCACATAAGGGCTTTTGGCAACAGCTTTAATTGTATCCAAATTTTCACGTAAATATGAGTTGCTAGTTTCTACATCTTTTACTATTGTTAATGGTATTCTTCTTATTGCAGCTAAAAATCTTAATTTTACCCCTGTTTCTTTTTCTATTTTGGGCATAATTTCATGAATTTCTTCTAGATAATTTACGGCAGGATCTCCGATTTTAGCTAATTCTGTATCTGCAATTTCTGCATATTTTATTCCTTGAGCTTTATATTCTCTTGCAATCCATAATAATTTATCTTGTCTTAATGTATTATGTTCATATTTACTTCCTTCTTTGTGATCTTTAATCATTTGTTTCACATATCTTTGAATGTCGGGTTCTTCTGTAATTTCTTTAATGTTATCCAAAGAAATTTTCTTTTCAGATTCTTTACCTTTTGCAAATACATATCTATATAAATAAAGTTTTTCTAAGTTTGTAAAAACTGCTTGCCCGTCTTTTAAAATTGTTAAACTCGCTCTTATTTTAGATATATTATATTCTACATTTTCCAAATTATTTAATATTAAATCTGCAAAATTTATAAAAGTATTGTCATCTATTTTTCTGGTTAAATATTTCCCCTTAAGTCCTGAATCTTTGAATTTCAATTCAACCTTCTCTCTTTGCTTTAATAATTTTTCTTCTTGTTTTTTGGTTATTTTTAAATTCAATTTTTTTATGTAATATAATGGATATTTAATTTGTCTTGCTATCCCTAACGAAATTAAAGCATCTGGATTAAGATTAGCATTCATATGTGTATGTAAATCTGTTCTAAATTTAGACTTTTTTAATATATATGCCTTTACAATTGTTTTTTCAACAGGCAATTTATAATCCTTTGTTTGAGACATAAGAGTTTTCGTTATAGCTGGTATTTTTCCTTTGAATTGTACCCCACCATCTTCGTAAATATTTGCAATCTTTATTCCACCAAGTCTAAATATATAAACTATTTGGTTATTGCCATCAATACTTGCAGGTAAAATTCCTTTTATAATTTTCATATCTTTATCATTTTTAACTGTTTTTACGCCACAAAGTTTGGCAAGATTTGTGATTAAATTTCCACTATTATGATTTGGTGTTTCTAATATATATTCCATTTCATATTCATTTAATTTATATAAATTTACAATTATATCTTTTTCTCTATCTAAATAAAACTTGCAAAATAATTCTTTTTCCATATTTTCACCCTTCTATTATTATTAATTTATTCTTAAAATGATAACACAAATTAATACTTTTTTCAATAGAAATATCTATTTTAAACCTATAAATATCTATCATAAATATTAAATAAAGACAAAACTCCGTGGTTAGCCGGATTTTTGCCTTTTTGTTTTTTTATACTCTAAATTGAGTAGCGATTTCATGTAATACGGTTGTCTCATTTATCCAGAGGCGTGTACGCTTAAATTCACGAACTTCTCCTTCAACAGAAACAAATTTTACTACAATTTTTTTTGCACTATCAGCCTCGAAAGATTTGAACTTCAAATCAATTGCATCTCTAAAGATAGTTTCAACAATTTCAGATATTGTTACCTTGTCCAATGCCCGCAAGTAAATCAAAGCAGCATTATCTGTTATTGATGTCTTAACTTCGAACTTATTATTAGTCGATCTTTTCACGATGAATTCCCCTTTCGGTAGTTGCTAACCCAACTAAAATATGGCATTATTATATCACACTTTTTTATTTTTTTAAACCCCAAATATTTTTTCTAAAAAATATACTACACCATCTTCATCATTAGTTATAGTTGTTTCTTTAGCTATTTGTATAACCTCAGGCAATGCATTTCCCATAGCAACACCTAATCCAACATTTTTAATAATTTCTATATCATTTGTTGAATCCCCAAAAAAGATAACATTGTCAGTACTTATATTTAGTTCTTCACATAGTTTTTGTAATGTTGTTAATTTATTTACACCTTTGGGATTAATTGCAATCCAGGTTTTATTTTCTTTGCCTACATCAGTATCTCTCATACTAATACAATCTAAATCTTCATAATTCTTTTTTATAAACTCTTTATATGGTTCTAATTCTCTATTAGTACTTGGCATCACATTTATTCTTGAAACATAATCTTTTACTTCATCTGCATCTTTTATATTTACTACAAAACTTCTTTTATCAATTTTTCCTCTATTTCGATACATATAGTATTTTTCAGCTGTGATGTAATCAATTCCATCTGCTTTATCTTTAAAATAATTAGTTAATCTTTGAATAGTTTCTTTATCTATACTTTTAATATATTTTCCTTCATCTTTTTCTACATCATATAGATAGGCACCATTATTTAATATTAGATAATTAAACATTTTAATATCTAATATACTTTTAACACTAGATAAATTTCTTGCTGTTACTCCTATAATTATATGATTTTCTTTTTTATAATTAATTATAGCATTTTTTGTTTTTTCTGATACTGTTTTATCACTTTTAAGTAGTGTTCCATCAAAATCGGTTGCAATTATTTTATAATTCATATAATTCTCCTTAATAACAATTTATTTAAAGTATATTTAATTATTTTATATCATAATGAAAAATTAATTTCAATAAAATAATTCATGTAATAGAAATTTTTCAAATAAAAAACATGCACCCTTTCGAGCACATGTTTCTGGTCAGTTGTTTGAATAAATTCAGAACGTTTCGTACTGAGCAACAATAGTTTCATCAGCACTATTACCAATTTTGAAGTCCACCATAAAGTGATTGATTTCGCCGTCTTCAGTGATTGATTCGATCTGAACTTCTCCCCATTCATAATAAACAGAGTCCAATTTCATACCAGGAATATCCAACCACTTATACGAGTGTAAATCAGTGGTAGCAATCACATCACTTTCAGTGTAGAAGATGATAACTCCCTCTTTGGTGATGAGGGTATTGGGCATCTGCAGCAGGAAGTTGAAAAGCTCCCATTTTTCCACAGCTATGAGGTGTCCCTTGTTATCTTGGTAAAGAACAACTTCAATTTCATCTTTGATTTCGTCACTTTTCACTGTGCATCCATCAAGCGAAACCTTGCGCCCTCCATTACATCTATATACAGTTATAGATGTAATAAAGCCGTTGATCATATTTCCTTCATCTGCCTCATACCTTACTACAGGTACTGCCTGTGAAAACTGATAAAGTGCATTACCACAAACAAACATAAGCGACTTTTGGTTAAACTTTTTCAAGTCTCCTACAAACGGTATTTCTCTAGGATTTACTGGCAGTGAATGGAACTCATCCTTCTCAGTAAATTCTGTTACCTTCCGGATTGAAGGTTCCTCCGGGTAAACTCTAAGCATAATTTTTTTCATAGTAGTATCAACCTCCAAATTAAAATTAAATAAATTCTTATCTAACTTTAGCAACACACAACTGACAAAATGTCACTAATCAGCTATACAGCTTATTCCATTATACCACAATTTTACATATTCTTCAATTTATCCAAAAAATTCATTAATTCCATTAATGATTCACAACTTTTATAGGTCATATTAATTGTTTTGTTTGAAGGTTCATCTAAATCTTTTATAAATATTGGTTTCATCCCTGCTCTATATACAGATAATATCCCATTATTACTATCTTCGACTCCTATACAATTTTTAGGATTTACATTCAATAGCTTTGCTGCTGTTAAATATATTTCTGGATCAGGTTTTCCTTCTTTTACCATATCTCCACCTATTATTACATCAAATAAATCATATACATTTAATTGTTTTAAATATCTTTTAATTATATCTTCACTTGAAGAACTAGCTAATGCTATTTTGTAATCATTTTCTTTTAAATAGTTTAAAATTTCATTAAGTCCTTTTTTTCCTTGCATTCCATATTCGTTAATATGTTTATTTATATATTGTTCCCTTATTTCATATAATTGATTAAAATCAAAACTATTATTAAATCTATCAGATAAAAATTTCTCTATAAACGCTTTGTTAGTTCCTCTTATTTTTAACATTATTTCATCATCAATATTTATCCCAACTTGCTTTCCTGCATATTTCCAACCATTTTCTTTTATTAACTCACTATCAATTAAAGTTCCATCCATGTCAAATATTACAGCTTTAATTTCAGTTGTTTCTTTTAAATAATTATAAAAACGTTGTCTTTTCTCTTCAGAATTATTTGAATCAATAAATTCTATTTTTCCCTCATTATTTTCTAATATATTATTTTCTTGTAAAACATCTTTTAAATGTTTTGCAAGATTTGGTGCACCGTCAAAAAAAGTAATACCATTTCCTAATACTTCTTTTATTTTATCTTTTATTAATGGATAATGTGTACAACCTAACACTACATTTTTAACATTTCCTTTATACTGTATTAAATTTTTATTTAAATACTCTTTTAGAATTTCATTATTATCACTATTACAATTTTCTATAATATTAGCTAATCCAACACATGCAAGAATATCAGTTTTGTTGTTGTTATATTTGGTATATAACAAATTAAACTTCTCACTTTCAATTGTGCCTTTTGTTGCCATAATTAAAGTTGGCTCATCATACGCATAATCATAAACCATTTTATATGCAGGTTCTATAGCTATAAATGGTATATTAGTATACTTTTTTCTTAAATATTCTACGCATTTAGCACTTGCTGTATTACAAGCTATTACTATAACTTTGCAATCTTTATTTATAAGTTTTTCAACTATATCTTCACAAACTTTAATTATTTCATCATCATTTTTATCTCCATATGGATTATTTTTAGAATCGCTATAATATATATAATTCTCATTTGGAAGTATTTTTACTATTTCTTTTAAAACAGTTACTCCACCAATTCCTGAATCAAATATTCCTATATTCATTTCTACTCCTATAATTTTATTATTTTTTCAAATTATAGCATAAGAGTTATTTTTTATCAAATATCGTTTTTACAACTCCTCCATCAATTAAAGTTGCAAATACATTTTTTATTATTATTAATATTATTGGACCAAAAAGTATTCCAAGTATCCCTATAAATTTAAATCCTGTATACATTGCAATTAATGTAAATATTGGATGTATTCCTATATTTTTACTAACTAATTTAGGTTCTAACACTTGTCTTGCAATAGACATTATTGTCAGTAACACAATAATAGCAATACCTAGGTTCCAATCTCCATTTAATCCAGCTATAACTGCCCATGGAACCATTACTGTTCCTGACCCTAGTATTGGCAAAGCATCAACAAATCCAATAAATATTGCCATAAGCAAAGGATACTTTATATTAAATCCTGTAAAACTTAAAATATATAATCCTATTAACGATATAACAAATGAAACCAAAATTAAAGTTGCTTGTGCTTTTAAATAGCCTCCTAATGTTTTTATCAAATCTTTTAAATGTTTCCCCATCTTTTTTACCCATAATTCAGGTATATGATGTTCAATTTGATCTAATATATATATTTTATCTACACAAATAAAATATAATGCCATTACTGTAATAACAAAATATATTGATATAACTGGTATTGATGTAACTATATTAATTAATCCATTTAAAATATTTTTTACCCATAAAGAAACTGAATCTAACAATCCTCCTGTAGAATCTTGAATTACACTTAAAAGCTCATTAGAAATTTTTATTTTATCAAAATCAAATTGATTCAAAAAATTTTGGAATAATTTATATGCTTTATCAAAATAATCATTAATTCCTTGTAACAAATTTGATGCTTCAGAAAATAATGTAATCATTCCCCATATTAGTGCGCCTAAAATTATAGTAGAGACTACAACAAATATTATTATCGAACTTGTCCTTCTTGTTAACTTTGCTTTTTTCATTATCTTCTTAATTAATGGTTCAATCATTAATGATATTATAAAGGCAACTAAAAAAGGCATATAAAATATTGAAAGTTTAAAAGCTAAATATAAACCAAAAATAGTTAATGTTAAATATAATATTC
The DNA here is from genome assembly GCA_946545015.1 of uncultured Clostridium sp. Lineage (GTDB taxonomy): Bacteria > Bacillota > Clostridia > TANB77 > CAG-508 > CAG-269. Next base: position 20,298 of record CAMNMV010000019.1, on the reverse strand, counting down.
TTTTTAGTACATTTGTCCAATATGGCATATTTATAATCAATTGATAATACCTCCACTAAAAATTATGTATATAATAAATATATTCAAATTAAGAATGCAGTATTACTCTGCATTCTTAGGATTCCCATCACAATTACAAATATTGCCTAACATGGTTGATACTTGAGCTTTTCCAATCTGGGTATTATTATTTGCTATATTTCCTATAGTCAATATTCCTACAATATGATTATTATCATCACAAACAGGCAATCTTCTTATTTGATTAAATGCCATTTGACTTTGTGCATTTGTAATTTCATCATCTGATTTACATGTGCAAATTTTTGTTGTCATGATATCACTTACTTTTGTTGTATTCATATTTTTATCACAAGCTACACCTCTTAAAACTATATCCCTATCTGTTAAAATCCCACATAAATTGTTATTTGTATCACATACAGGAACGCATCCAATATGATTACTTTCCATTGTTTTGGCCACATGGTTTAGACTATCTTCTGGTTTTACACAAGTAACATTTGTACACATACATTCACTTACTTTCATTTTTATACCACCTTTCATATCTTATACTTATATCATTTACATATTTTGGCTTCATTATACAAAAAAATAACTTTAAGACTGATTTCCAATCTTAAAGTTATAAGTTTAAATTATTTTATAAAACTATATATTAACTATTTTAATGCATCTTTAATTACTTTCCATACGTCAGGATCTTCTTTATCTTTTTCCCATTCTGCAATTCCACCTAAATTATATTTATTTATTAAAGATGCTTTTTCTTTGATAGAGTCAAGGTCTTCTATCCACATTTTTTTCGTATTACCTTTTTCTTCATATTCAACATAATTTTGTTTTACATCATCTAACCATTTTTTATCTACATCATTTGGTAATACCTCATCAATACCTTTCATATTTACAGTATTGCTTGATAAATCCCCATCAGATTTTTCTGTCCATAATCTCGTATAAAATGGTACTGCAAGTATTATTTTATTTGAATCTATTTCTTCTGTTACTAAAAATTTCTTCAAATTAATTTCTACCCAATTATATCCTGCTGTAGTCCCTGCTTTCTTACTTCCTACTGATGTTTGATCATATGCCATAAATATTATATAATCAGCAACATGTCCAATTACATTTCTATCAAAACATAATGACCATGTTTCTCCTCCATCAGGTGCTGTAACATCTACTGATACTACTAATCCAATTTCTTTAATTCTTGGAGTAAGTTCTATTATAAATCTTGAAAACATATCTTTATCTGCCTTTTTCATATTTTCAAAATCAATATTTATTCCATCTAGTTTATATTCAACACATACATCTACAATTTTTTCAATAAGTTCTTGTCTTTTTTCAAAACTATTCATTATATTTGAAGTTGTCTCAATCATATTTTCTTCAAAAGAATTTGATACCATTGGCCATACTTTATAGCCATTATCATGAGCCCATTTAATATAATTTTTTCCAGTTTCTCCCACATTCTCTTTAAACTCACCTTTACCATTTATGTAGAAGAATGATGGTGAAACAACATTTACTCCGTCTATTTCTTCTCCGCTTCTATTTGGTGCCTTTGCATATTGTGAAAAGAAATCCCATACTAAATTTACTTTTCCATCTATTTGTTTTTCATCTTCCATATTTTCTCTTACAGTAACTTCATTAACTAGCACATCATTTTTAACATAACCAATTTTTCCAGTTTTTGTTCTTATTTTAGTCCATCCATTATCTGTTTTAGATACAACTACTGCGTAATCATTTTTTTGCACTCTATCGACAGTTTTTGATATAAATCCTGTTGATGATTTTACTGCAGCATCTTTTGATATCATAGCTTTCTTTTGTTCTCTTGCAACAGAATCTATTACTATCACATTAGTATCTTTAATATAATCAATATCTATACCATATACTTCTTTCATTTCTGATATTGGCAAATATATTTTCCCATCCTTGTTTTCTGCATGAGCATATATTTTTTTATTTGAACCATTGATATTTATCTTTTTATCTTCAAAACCTATTGTTGCAACTTTTTTATCATAAGTTGTTACTATTTTATTATTTTCTTCATCTATATATATATATTTATCAAAGAAATTCTTAATATCATCTTTTGAGACATATATAGTGTCATTTTCAACTAATACATCATTTTTTAAAGCTGATGTCACATTATTATTATTTATTACTAAGTTAGTTTTATCATTATTATCAAAAATTATAAAATCATTGGCTAGATAAGCTATAAATAATAACAATATTATTGCTAATAATATTAACAATCTTTTTTTTGCTTTCTTTTTCTTTTTAATGTTCTTACTTTGATTTACTTGTTCGTTTCCAGTTTGAACTCCATTTCTAATTTCATTTTTATCTATATTATTTTTTCTCATTCTTTTTCCTTGTTTCATTTGTTTACTCCTTTTTCAAATATAGTTTTTTTATATCATTACATTCAAAAAAAGTCAATAGAAAAACCGAGGAGATATTCCCCTCGGCAAATGATTGATTACTCATTTTCAATTAGTACTATCGTGTCTTTAATTAGAGGCTGTTCAGATTCTTCTAACCAAATTTGGAGCTTTACCCCTTCTTTGATTAATCCAAGTTTCTCAACATTTTCTCTATACAAGATAGCTCTTTCCATAAACTGACATATTAAGTTATTCCGACCATCCCTCCAGAAATGAAATTTTTGTCCCCCACGTACAGTAACAATTGTATATTTGTAACCTTTCATAATAGTACCCTCCAAAAAAAATTGTTAAAATTCATATTAAATTTTGAGGATCTCCTATATACTATTGTTAAATAGTAACTAAAATTAATTTATATTATCCATTTAAACTACTATTATTCTTATTTCTACCTAAAAAATATGTTAATCCTCCAATAACTGCTCCAACTCCAGCTCCAATTAATGTCCAAGTTAGTATTGATGGTCCTGATTTTGGTTCTTGATAGTTTTTAATTGTAAAGGAATCTACAATATTTTTCATCTCTGAACTTTCAAATTCTTCTTTTTCTTCTGCACTAAGTGTTATTACATAAAATTCATTTCCTGAAACTATTCCATATTGATTACAATAATAATCAGCATATGACATTTCATAATTAGCAATTATATGGAAACATTTATAATTGTTTTTTGTACATGTTGTAATTTCTTTTGTATCTATAGATTTGCATTTAAATGATGAATCATCATCATTTTTAATTTCATCAACAATTTCATTTAACATTTCTTCAGTATATGGATTTCCAGCATCTCCTGTAAATTTTGATACTTGAACATTAACACTGTTTCCACTTGAATCACGAAATATTCCTGCTCCGCCAAGTTCTTTCCATGTTGATGGTACATCAAATGAATAATTACTTGTAGAATATGCATTTACGAAAGTACATAAACTAACTATTAAAATAAATACTATTGATAATAAAATACCTTTTTTCATAATTTTTCTCCTTTTATTTTTCTTTATAATATTATAAAAAATTTTTTATATTTATATATAATAAAATTTCTTATACGCAAATTATAATAACATATATATTTTTTTAGTTCAAGTGTTTTAAAACTAATTTTTCAACTTCTATAAAATTTGCTTCTCGATTAGTTAAAACTATATCAAAATTTGCCTTATAAGTTTCTAAATTTGTCTCTACATTCTTATCTAAAAAGCCTATTGAAATCGTTTTATCCCAATCATCTTTTTCGATCATCTTTTTATCTTCTACAAAATCACCTAATAGCAATCTATATTCTTTATTTTTTAATTTTATAGATAAATCTTCAGAAATATTACCTGCCATATTTTTATTTAAAGTGTGAATAATATCTTTTTTGTATTTTTCCATATTTCCGTTTTCATCAAATGATAAAAAATTACTAATAATCTTCATATTATCAAAATAACAATTATTATTTTGTAAAAATTGTTCTATAACATTTCCTATTCCTGCTGATAAAATAATAACAGGAATATTATTTTTATACATCTTCTCTAAAAATTCTTTAGCACCTTTTCTAAAAATAATTTTACTAGTATTTATTGACTCTATCAATTTTCCTTTTGTTAAATTATATTTATAATATAAATCAATAGCAGAATAATACCATTCTTCCATCGCTCTTTCTTTTTCTTCAAAACTAATATTATAATTAAGTTCTATTGGTGCATATTTTTGATAATTTTTAAATGATTCTTTTTTAAATTCTTCACCTAAAACATTTCCAGCTGAATCCCATGAATCCATACTTTCTCTTGCAGTTATTGTTTTATCAAAATCAATTGCAAGATAAAAATTATCCTTCGTTAATTCTATTTCAGACAATTTACCATTATTTATATATATCATCTTTTATTCTCCTTAAATTAAAACACTGCATATATTCTTTACAGTGTTTTAATTCTTTATTAACATATTATATTTATATTATAAACCATTTACAAATTTTGTATAATTTTCTTCTTGATATTTAATAAGTTTATGTTTCATTGGAAATGTCCAAGCAGTTGATGGATTATTTCCTGATTCAAATGTGATTTTTAATAATTTTTTACTAAAATACATCGGAAGTTTATTAACTTCTACTGATTTTATATATTCATTTGGAATAAAAACAAAATTTTCAATTTCTGTTTTAAAGTCTTCTACTTTTACTAATAATTTATAATCATTTATAAGTGGTATAAAACCTATTCCTTTTTCTGTTCTATTAATTAAAAAGCCACAATATCTATCCCTATTAAATATTATTTTTAGATTATCATCTAAAGAATTAATAAACTCTTCTTGAGCTTTATTAGCAGCATCAACCATAGCACCTGCTACCATTCCTCCAAATATTGCTCCAGTTATACCTGCATTTTTTAATCCTATTCTAGCTGTTCTACCAGTTACATTTCCCATTTGACCATTAGGAAGATAATCTCTATTATATGCTATAACAAAGCAATTTTCTTGTCCTATACATCCAACACTTTCAAATAATTTTTTAACTCCTTCATATTCCTTAAATCCATCTACATTAACATTAATAACGTTTTCTTCATTCATCCTTATTTTTTCCTTTCTAATTTTATTTTTGCTATTGACTATATTTATAATCTAACATAAATTTTATGTTTTATCAATATGCTTTATTAAATAAACTTAAACCTTATATGATTAAACTATAAATAAAATATAAAAAGTAGGGATTTTATCGAAAATCCCTACTTTTCTGTTTACTCAATCATTACCAACAGTTGCAGACAATACATCAGACCACCACCAGTATTCTTTTTCTCTCATTTCATCACACTTTTCACGTGTTGAATAAAAATATCTAGTGCCTTCGCCATTCATTACTGCTTTACCGCGGCATGAATAAACAGCTTCACTGGTTATTTCTTTATATATCTGCCGTAATCTTTTCTTCTCTTCTGATGTTCCACTACGATAATTATCCATATTATCGAACAGCCCCTTTTGATAATCAGAGATAAAAACACTTCCAAGATCGTAATAATTCTGCATAAAATAACCTCCTCGTTTTTTCACAGTCTTGAAAAAAATTTACTACACACAGATTTTACTCTGTTACTAATATGGTAACACGCTTCTTATATTATGTAAAATACAAATATGCACACTAAATATAACTTTTAGTTATATCTAGTGTGCATATAAATTATTATTTTATACTATCAAATATCTTTTTTATATTCTTTAGTTTATTATTTGAATTATAATAAATTCCATATTCGATATCTGGTGATTGAACATCAACGTCTAATTTTTTTAATTTACCATTTTCAAGTTCTTCTTGTACATATTCTTCTGTTATATATGCAATTATATCACTATTTTGCATTTCTTCTATAATTGTATTAAATGTTACATTTTTTATATTTATATTTTTTATATTTTTTTCCTTTAATATATTTTCCAAATTCTTACTTGTACTTGATATATTTCTTAAAGTATATACTGTTATTGGTTCTTTGTCATCTTTTAAAATATCTGTATTTAAATATTTTGAATTGCTATTAACAAAAAAGTTATCATGGAAAAATCCTAATCTAATGAATTTTATTGCTTCACTATGCAAGTTATCTGGTTGTCTTTTTGACAAATATGCATCAATTTTTTGTTTTTCCAACATTGAAAGCATATCTTCTGTAGGTGCTTTTTCAATATTTACTTCTATATTAGATTTATTTGATTTTAATTGTGTAATTATATTTCTATATAATTCTTTTGGCATATTAGTATGAATACCAAGATTTAATATTTCAATTTGTTTCAAATTACTTTCAACACTTATAAGTATTTGTATAGCTTCTTTTACTTGATCATATATTTTTTTACCATCAGGAGTTAACACTATTCCATATTTTGTCCTATCAAACAATTTAATTCCTAATTCATCTTCTAAATTATGTATATGTTTTGTTACTGCAGGTTGTGAAATATTTAATATTTTACTTGCTCTTGTTAAATTTTCTTCATCTGCAACTATTTTAAATATTCTATATAATTCCAAATTAACCATAATTTATTTCCTTTCACTTACAACACTTACTTAATAAACATTGCAATTGGTTGGGGTAGTAGGATTCGAACCTACGAAATGTCGGAGTCAGAGTCCGATGCCTTACCGCTTGGCGATACCCCAATATAAAAAGCTATAACACATATGTATTATAGCTTTAAATTATTATATTTTCAATAGTTTTTCTAGTTTTTCATAATTTTTACAATATGATTTTAATAATTTTATATAACCTTTACATTCTGTTTTATATTTTAGATGGCAATATTGTTTTAAAACTATATAATCTATTAATTCACGATTATACATTACTATCTCAGGATTAATTATTATATTACTATCTACACATTTTGCTAATCCATTAATTCTTTCAATCTTATAATCTTCAGGCGCAAATCCTAACATTAATCTTGTTTTTTCCATAGCTCTTTCTATCTCTACTTTTGCAATTGCATTATACATTTTTTGAATAGCAAAATCCAACATTTTTTTATTATCTATTTTTCTGTATTTATTTTGTAGAGTTATTTTTATCGTATCTTCTTCTACATCTAATTGAGCTACTTTAACATTTTTATAAATAATTCTAACTCTATAATCATTTCCTAAAACTAAAACAGGATGTCTTTCAATTGTTTTTATATCACATTTTAAATTATTTTTAACTCTAACAAAATTCATAACAGATACCTCCAATAAGTATTTTTATCCTGCGAATTGGTGTTCGCTTTCGATATTCTTATTTTATATCTTTGTATGAAATTTGTCAATACTTTTTCGAATTTTTGTTTGTTTTTTATTTTAAAAAAGAAAAGCCTTTAAAATGGCTCATCTTCATCATCTTCTGCAGACATTAATATTTGATTTTTTCTTTTTTTATCATTTTTTCCTGAAACATATTCTACGTTTTGACTACTTTCATAATTTTCAGTATCATAGTCTACCATATTTTTAATATCTGTTATATATATTTGTTCTTCATATGTTTCTACCCTATGTATTTTCTCATTGCTGTCTTCATATCTTTCTAAGATTTCTCTTTCTTCTTTATTTACCTTTTCAATACCTTTATTTAGATATTTACTTCTCCATATTATATGTCTTTGATAACTGTCAAATTCACTACTTTGTAATTCTTCATAATTATATTCTACAAAGAATTTCATATTTTTAATTGAAATTGTTAGATTGCTCCATGGTTTTTCTTGATATATTGTTTTAAATTCTCTTCTTAATGCTTTTATTTCTTCATACAAAAGTTCAACAAGCCTTAAATATTCTGCTTCTTCTAAATTGAATTTTGCTGGTACTTCATACACATTTACTGGATTTTTTCTAAATATTCCTTTAGGAATATAATAGAAAAATAATTCTCCTGTCTCTACATCTCCAAACCTTTCAATTACGGAAGCATATAAATATAATTCATCCCATTTTTCTGGAATCATATAAAATATTTTTCTTTGAATATTCTCATATATCTCCCTTACTTTTCGTGTAGTATTTAACATGTTAACCCCTTTTTTCTAAAATTACATTAAAAAGGCTATTTTATAAGCCTTTTTAATGTAATATATAAATATTTTCTATTATTATTTTACAATTAAACTTGTTCCTGTCATTTCTGCCGGTTTTTCAAGATGCATTAGGTCTAACATTGTTGGTGCTAAATCTGCTAATATTCCATCTTTTCTCAATTTTAAATCTGGTATTGGTGTAACTAATATCAATGGAACCGGACTTACTGTATGAGCTGTATGTGGTTCTCCTGTTTTATAATCTATCATTTGTTCACAATTTCCGTGATCAGCTGTAATAATTAAATTAGCTTGTTTTTCTTCAATTAATTTTATTATTTTTCCAACACATTCATCAACAGTTTCTACTGCTTTTATAGCAGCCTCTAAACTACCTGTATGCCCAACCATATCAGGGTTCGCAAAATTTAATATAATATTATCAAATCTATCATTTGCTATTGCTTCACATACTTTTTCAGTTACTTCATATGCACTCATTTCAGGTTTTTGATCATATGTTTCAACTTTAGGTGATGGAATTAATATTCTTTCTTCTCCTTTAAATTGTTTTTCTTCTCCACCATTAAAGAAGAATGTAACATGTGCATATTTTTCTGTTTCTGCAATTCTCAATTGTGTTAAACCATTTTTACTGATATATTCTCCAAATGTATTTACCAAGGCTTCTTTTTTGAATGCTATATGAACATTTGGCATTGTTTCATCATAATTTGTAAAACATACATAATATAAATTTAAATCTTTTTTAGTTTCAAATTCATTAAACTCTGTGTCAACTAATGTTCTTGTAATTTCTCTTGCTCTATCTGGTCTAAAGTTAAAGCATATTACAGAATCATTTTTGCCTATTGTTGCAATTGGTTCTCCATTATTACAAATAACAGTTGGTTCAACAAATTCATCAAATACTTCTTTTTGATATGAATCTTCAATTGCTTTGATTACATTTGCAGCTTTTACTCCTTCACCATTAACCATTGCATTATATGTTTTTTGAACTCTTTGCCATCTCTTATCTCTATCCATAGCATAAAATCTACCACTTATAGAAGCAATTTTTCCTATACCTTTTTCAGACATTTTTTCTTCAAGTTTTGCAATATAGTTTTCAGCTGATGCTGGAGGTGTATCTCTTCCATCTAAGAAACAATGTACATATACATCTTCAAAATCTCTTCTCTTAGCTAGTTCTAATAAACCATATAAATGTCTATCATGACTATGTACTCCACCATCAGAAACTAATCCTATAATGTGTAATTTTGAATTATTTTTCTTGCAATTATCTATTGCTGCAATTAATTCTGGATTAGAGAAAAAGTCTCCATCTTCTATTGATTTTGTTATTCTTGTTAATTCTTGGTATACAATTCTTCCAGCACCTATATTTGTGTGTCCTACTTCAGAATTTCCCATTTGTCCATCTGGTAATCCTACATGAGATCCACTTGTATAAATTTCTGTGTTTGCATATTTTTTCATTAGTTTATCTATATTAGGTGTATTAGCTTGTTTAATCGCATTTCCTTCTTCATTAGGATTGCTACCAAATCCATCTAATATCATTAACATTGTAAGTTTGTCTTTCATAATTCTATACCTTCCTCTTTTCATTTCCATATTTTGTTTTATGCATTACTATTTATCATAATTAACAATTTTTGAAAATTCTTCTAGCTTTAAGCTTGCTCCTCCAACTAGTCCACCATCTATATCTGGCATTTGGAATAGTTCTTTTGCATTTGAGCTTTTTACACTTCCACCATATTGTATTATAACTCTTTCAGATACATTTTGTCCATAGATTTCTTCAATTTTATTACGAATTGCCTTTATACTATTTTCAGCATCTTGGCTTGTTGCAGTTTTTCCTGTACCAATTGCCCAAATTGGTTCATAAGCAATTATTGTATTTGCAACTTGTTCTTCTGTTAATCCATCTAACGCAAGCTTTGTTTGAGTTGTAATAACATCTATTGTTGTTCCATTTTCTCTTTGCTCTAGTGTTTCTCCAACACATACAATTGGTTTTAATCCATTTTCAAATGCTGCTTTTATCTTCTTATTAACTGTTTCATCTGTTTCATTAAAATATTGTCTTCTTTCTGAATGTCCAATTATTACATATTCAACATTTATTGATTTTAGCATTTGAGCAGATATTTCTCCTGTATATGCACCACTTTCAGCAAAATGCATATTTTGAGCACCAACTTTTATATTAGTTCCTTGTACATTCAATAAAACATAAAATAAATCTGTATATGGAACACATAATACAACTTCATTTTCAGTTTCTTTTACTAATGGTGCTAAATCTTCTATAAATTTAATCGCTTCATTTGGAAGCATATTCATTTTCCAGTTTCCTGCAATTACTTTTTTTCTCATAATCTCTCTCCTTTAAAACTCCTGTTTTTGGGGACACTTACAAAAAACATAACGAACCTGTTTTTTTGAAGTGTCCCTCAAAACAGATTTATTTATCTAATAAACATTCAATTCCTGGTAATTTTTTACCTTCTAAAAATTCTAATGAAGCTCCTCCACCTGTTGATATATGTGTCATTTTATCTCCAAGTCCAGCTTTTTTTACTGCTGATGCAGAATCTCCACCACCTATTATTGTTTTAGCATCTATTGAAGCTAATACTCTTGCAATAGCATTTGTTCCTACTGAGAATTGTGGGAATTCAAATAATCCAACTGGTCCATTCCAAATTACAGTTTTAGCTTTTTTGATTTCTTCAGTGAATATCTCTATTGTTTTTTCTCCAATATCAAATCCTTCCCATCCTTCTGGAATTTCTGTCCAAGCAACTGTTTTGCTTTCTGTATCTGGTTTAAATTCTTTTCCTATTTTTGTATCAACTGGTAATACTAAATTAACTCCTTTTGCTTTAGCTTTTGCCATAGCATCTTTGGCTAACTCTAATTTATCTAATTCACATATTGAATTTCCAACTTCATATCCTTGTGCTTTAAAGAATGTATATGCCATTCCTCCACCAATTAATAATGTATCAACTTTTTCTAATAAACTATCAATTACTCCTATTTTATCAGAAACTTTAGCTCCACCTAGTATTGCAACAAATGGTCTTTCTGGATTATTTACAGCATCTCCTAAACATTCTAATTCTTTTTCAATTAAGAATCCTGATACTGCTGGTAAGAATTTTGCAACACCTGCTGTTGAAGCATGTGCTCTGTGTGCTGCACCAAATGCATCATTTACATATATTTCCGCTAAACTTGCTAACTCTTTTGCAAATCCCTCATCATTATCTGTTTCTTCTCTATGGAATCTAACATTTTCAAGTAGCATTAATTCTCCTGATTTTAAGCTAGCTGCTTTAGCTTTTGCATCTTCTCCAATTACATCTTTTGCCATTACTACTTCTTTTCCTAATATTTTAGATAATTCTTTTGCTACTGGCTCTAATGAAAATTCTGGTTTAAATTCTCCTTTTGGTCTTCCTAAATGTGAGCAAAGAATTATTGCGCAATCATTTTCTAATAAATATTTTATTGTTGGTATAGCTGCAATTATTCTTGTTGTATCTGTGATGTTTTTATCATCATCCATAGGTACGTTGAAATCGCATCTAACTAATACTTTCTTTCCTTTTAAATCAATGTCTTTTACTGTTTTCTTACTCATAATTTTTCCTCCTTAAATTTGGTAAATTTATTTTTACCAATTTTTTATTGATAATGCAATTTTATACCAAAAAAGAATACTTTTCAAGTATTCTTTTGGGATTATAATATTTTTTTAAATTCATTTTATTATATAGCATTCTAGTTATATATATTATTATCTTTTATAGTATAAAAGATAATATAATTCTTAATATAAATTTTATAATATTTATAATTTCTTTTTTTGAAAAAATAATATTCCTCAAAACTATCAGTATTGAAACTTCGTTCTCTAATTTCTTTTTCAACCTCATTAATCAAATTGTTTGCTACTATTTTATTATTTAATTTATAAACTAAATAATCAATTATTTTATTTAAATCTTTATAAAATAATTGTGAATATTTAATATTATATTTTTTAATTAAGTTTTCCCCTTAATGTATCAAAAACTTCTTCATGCGGTAAATATTGTGTATTAGGATTATTAGCTTCTTCATCTTCGTCTTCATTTACAGCTAAATTTTCTATTTCTGAATATTTATATTTCAAATCTGATGCAGGTCTTATATTCATAATAGATCAACTCCTTTACATTTATTATCAAAAATTCTATAAAAATTAGACCGTTACAATGTGTAACGGCCTTATAATATAATTATCTATTTAATCCTTTTCTTCCTGCATAAACAGCAACATCTTCTAATTGATTTTCAATGTTTAATAATCTGTTATATTTTGCAACTCTATCTGTTCTACATGGTGCACCTGTTTTTATTTGTCCAGCATTTGTAGCAACTGCAACATCAGCTAAAGTTGTGTCTTCTGTTTCACCACTTCTGTGTGATACAACAGCTGTCATTCCATTTTTCTTAGCAAGTTCGATTGCATCTAATGTTTCTGTTAATGTTCCGATTTGGTTTAATTTGATTAATATACTGTTAGAAACTCCTAAATCAATTCCTTTTTGTAATCTTTTAATATTTGTAACAAATAGGTCATCTCCAACTAATTGGATTTTGTCTCCTAATCTTTCTGTTAGAACTTTCCATCCATCCCAATCTTCTTCAGCTAAACCGTCTTCGATTGAAACTATTGGATATCTATTTACTAAATCTTCATAGAAAGCTATCATTTCTTCAGTATTTTTTGTTACACCGATTTTCCAGAAGTGATACATTCCTTCTTTTCCGATTTTTTTAGCTTCATCATACATTTCTGTAGCAGCAACGTCTAATGCTAAGCATATATCTTCACCTGGTTTATATCCAGCTTTTTCAATTGCTTCCATTATTAAAGCTAAAGCTTCATCTTCGTCTTTAACGTTTGGTGCAAATCCACCTTCATCACCAACACCTGTTGCTAATCCTTTTGAATTTAAAACTTTCTTTAAGTTGTGATAAATTTCAGCACTCATTTGCATACATTCTGAGAATGTTTTTGCTCCAACTGGCATAATCATGAATTCTTGTACACTTAATGTACTATCAGCATGTTTACCACCATTCATTATGTTCATCATAGGAGTTGGTAATACTTTTGCATTTGTTCCTCCTATGTATTGGTATAATTCCATACCTAATGATGCTGCAGCTGCTTTAGCTACTGCTAATGAAACCCCTAATGTTGCGTTTGCTCCTAATTTTCCTTTGTTGTCTGTTCCATCTAATTCTATTAATGTTTTATCTAATTTTACTTGATCATATACGTTCATTCCAACGATTTCATCTCTAATTGTTGTATTAACATTTTCTACTGCTTTTAATACACCTTTTCCTAAGTATCTTGATTTATCTCCATCTCTTAATTCTACAGCTTCAAAACTTCCTGTAGATGCTCCTGATGGAACCATAGCTACTCCACTGTATCCTCCAGCTACTACTTCAACTTGTACTGTTGGATTTCCTCTAGAATCTAATACTTCTAAAGCTTTTACTTCGTCAATTTCTAAAAAATCTTTCATAATTTTTTCCTCCTTGTTTTTTGGTATTATTAAAACCACTTATGAATTCTATCATAAGTGGTTCTAATTTTCAAGTATTTTTTCATAAAAAGTTTACAAAAAACCGTCTTTTAATTTATACTAATTTTTCTAATTCATCAAGTCTATTTTTGAAATATTCAAAAGCCATTTCATAAGTCTCTTCTTTTTCCAAATCGACATCTACTGATTTTAAAAGTTCTAATGACCCTTTAGCTCCCCCTTGGCTAAGCATATTAATATATCTATCAACATAATCTTTTTCACCTGATAATATTTTACTTGCTATTACTATTGCAGATGTAATTCCAGTTGCATATTTATAAACATAAAAGCAACTATAAAAATGTGGTATTCTAGCCCATTCATATTTTATCATATCGTCTATTATACAAGAATCGCCAAAGTATTTTTTAACAAGTTCATAATATGTTTCATTTAAACTATCAGAGGTTAAACTTTCTCCTTCTTCAATTTTTTGATGAACTTGTTTTTCAAATTCCGCAAACATAGTTTGTCTATATAATGTTGCTCTAATCATATCTAGTTGCTCATTAATTAAGGCGGCTTTTTTTCTTTTATCAGTTTCTTTATTTATTAAATATGTTGCAAGTAAAATTTCATTAACTGTTGAAGCTACCTCTGCAACCATTATTGTATAATTTGCATTAATTGCATTTTGAGTTTTATTTGCATAATAACTGTGCATAGAGTGTCCCAATTCATGTGCTATTGTTGATACGTCTCTTGAAGAATTAACAAAATTTAATAACACAAATGGATGTATTCCATATACTCCCATACTATATGCACCTGTCATTTTATTTGGTGTTTCATATACATCAAGCCAATTACTATCAAAAGCTTCTTTTAATTTATCTGTATAGTCTTTTCCCATTATATTTAGAGCATCTAATACTGTTTGTTTAGCATCTTCATACTCTATATTATCATCTTCGACATCTAATGTATTTGTATATACATCATATGTATGAAGTTTTTCGACATTTAGTAATTTTCTCTTTAATTCCAAATATCTATGATTTAAATTTAAATTTTTATCAACTTCATTTATTAAACAATCATATACTTCTACACTTGAATCATCTGCTGTAGTTGCCATATCAAGTGATGATTTATAATTTCTGACATTGGCTGAAATAGTTGTTTTCTTTACTCTTGATATATATAATTCTGTAATTGTATTTATATGTTTTTTATATAAAGAGTACATTGATTCAAATGCTTGTTTTCTAATATTCTCATCTTCGCTCATTAAATATTTTGAGAACAACCCATTTGTAACTTTTAATTCATTATTATCCTTATCTTTTATACTTGGAAATTCAAATTCTGTAGTTGTAAAAATATCATAAGCATTTTCTGATACGCCAAATACTTCTGCATATTTTGAAATAACTTTTTCTACTTCTTCGCTTAATATATGTTTTTTCTCTTTTATTATATCTTCAATAATCTTTTTAAATTCTTGTAATTTAGAATCTTGTAAATATTGTTTCAAATCCTCATCAGAAATTTTTGAAATCTCTGGTTCTATAAAGCTTACCGCTTCTGAAAAATCTGTAGAAATTTTTTCTACTTTTTTGTACATTTTTATAGATTCATTTTTACTCATATCTTTATGATATTGAAGCATAGCATATGAATATAATTTTTCATCTATTTTAATAGCATATTCATAGGTTTTATAACAATTATAAATTTGCTCTGCTCCTTTAGATAATGTCCCTTGGAAATTTTTTATTTTCTCTATTGTATTATATAATTCAGTTACGTCTTTATTAAATTCCTCTTCATTTTTATAAATATCTGTTAAATTCCATTGAGTTTTATCTTTCATAAATATAATCCTTCTTTCTAATTATCTTTCCATATCATCATCTTTATCTTCATTTGCAATTCTATTGTTTTCTTTAATTATTTCGTAATTCTTTTGATATTTTTCACATAATTCATCATCGATTTCTATTGTTATCATTTCAGGCGAATTAAATGTTATTGATGAATATTCATAGTTATTAGTAAGATATGTTCTAGGCACAATTGTTCTCCATGGTCCAAATATCTTATTAGTTCCATTTTCTTTTATATCAATTTCATCTAATAATGTTTTTTCCAAAGCCCCATATGTTTTATCTGAAGCATACATATTATGTATTACAAATTTTAAATCTTCATCAAGATTTATTCCATTTTTTTGTACATAATAATAATTCAATTTTTCAAAAACGTCATCTTTAGCTTCTGAATTTGTTCTATAACATTCAGTCTCTTCATCCCAAATTCTTAATTCATCTATTGAATCAAGTAATTGATATGCATTTTTAGTTGCTTCATCTTTTGATGATTTTTTATCAATTTTCATTAATTCATTAACAATTATTTTATCATCGCAAGTATATTGATATTCTTTTATACTTTTTTCGTCCATCAAAGAGGCTAAAGTATAATATACATACAAATCATCCGAATATCCAGTTCCAAAATTAGAATATGTATTTGTCGAATCCATAAAAGATTTTTCGTCTAATATTCCTTTATCTTTTAATTCTCTTAACTTCTCTCTTTTATATCCTTCATTAAATAATTCCATTACATATCTTTGTGAACTTTGTTGAAATACATGGAATGTCTCATGCGCAAAATCTACAATATTACTTGTTTCAAAATCACTAGCTCCATTTATGGAAATTCTATTCTCAAACTCATTATAAGTTCCTCCAACAAAAGAAAAATTATCTGTTTTACTAACTACATAATCATCATTATAACTAACTTTTAAACTATTCAATCTTTCTTCTATTAGATCTAAATCCATATATTTATAATCTTCATCAAAAACAAGTTTTAACTTATACAAAAATTCTTTTTCTTCACTTCCCAAATATGGATTATCCTGTATTGCAGATTTAATTTTCTCATAATCATAATTATTAATTTTTTTTGAATCTTCAGTCATTGATTGTAATACATTATTTTCTTTTCTTCCTTGAGAACCTACAACTGGTGAATTTATTAATGGTGCTAACAACATTGTAGAACTAACCATAATAGGAACTATTTTCTTTTTAAATCTAACAAATTTTCTATGATATTCTAATTCCTTTTCTTTAACTTTTCGTTGTTGTTCTCTTCTTTTTTCTTCTTCAAGTTCTTTCATTTTCTGAAGATCTTGCTCTATTTTTTGTTTTTGAACAATTGCCACAACTTGTTTTATAATTTCATCTAATGGTTGATCAAAATTATCTTTGCTATTTTCTTGTTCTTCTACATCAAGCGTTTCTTCAATATTTTCTTCTACATTTGTTTCAATATTTTCTACAATCTGTTCTAATTCTTCCTCTTTAGCATCTTCCTCATCCAAAATATCTTCTAAATCTTCATCAATTACTGCTTCTTTCAATGTTTCATCAACTATTGATTCTTCAGTTTTTTCTTCTTCAACTTCTTCAGATATTTCTGAAATTTCTTCAAAAGTTTCTGGTTGTTCTGGTTCTGTTTGATTTTCATCTATTTTAACTTCAGAAATTTCTGATTCTTTTTCAGTTTCATCATTTTTAGATTCATCAATTTGATTTTCTTGCTCTTTGATTTCAATCTCTTTTTTCAACTCCCATTTTTCTAAAGAAGCTAATGTTTCTTCTGCTATTCTTTCTAATTCATCAAATGCTGTCAAATTCTTTTTAGCTTTACTATCTTTTTCATCTTCATTATCTTTATCATCAAGATAATAAACACATTTCATATTATTATATTTAAAATTAAGAATTCTATTACATTCTTCATTATCTATTCCACTAACTGATTCCCAAAAGTAATTTTTTGATTGTGTATCATAATAAATTTTATATAAAATATCTTTAACTTTTAAGTCTTTTATATATACAGATTTATCTTTATTTATCAATAATGAATTATACACTATATTTAAAAGTTTATATTCTTCGTCAGAAAAACTTGTTGATATGTTTTTGTTTTCATCATATTTAACTAAAACAACATTTCTACCATTTACTAATGCTATAAAATATTTGTTATTGTTATATTCAAATTTAGCAACTATTCTATACATGTTTTTCATGACTTCTCCTTCCTTAATTATATAATCATTTTTTCTTTAATATTATCCGATAATAATACTATCATATCATAAAATTTTTTTCTATATTTTTTCATATTTTTAATATAAATGTAATAAAGTTTTCCCGAAAAGAAAAGACCTAAGCAGGTCTTTTCTAGCGAGAATCTTCTGTTAAAAAACTGTTTTCCTATAATAACTCAAAATTCCACTACATCCTTCAGCGCCGTCTTAATATCTTCTTTCTCAAAGTTAAGATGTTCTATAACCTCTTCAGAGATATACTCTGCCTTTGGGAAGTAGTAATGTAACCTCTTGATTCGTGAAGCCAAGTCTGGCTGATTAAATACATCCTCTTCATCATTTGGATCATTCCAAGCATACAAGCAAAATCTTGTATACTCGCCATAAGCATTATATGCGTACTGATCTAAATAAAATTCTTCCATGCTATAGGATAATATGAATCCTACAACCTGTGCATAACTAGTAACCACTTTTAGTTTTTTCATAAAGCCTCTCCTCTCAATGTCAAAACAAAAGATTCTCTGGGTATTTGCAATGCTAACATTATAATCCTCATCAAACAATATGTCAACTAAAATATATTTATATCAAATACTATTTTTTAAATATGGATTTTATCTTCATCCAAATCTTCTTTAGAAAAGATTCTTTATAAACTGATATTTCAGTGTTTTGATTTTCTATACCTTCAACAATATCATTTTCTTCCTTATTAGCTTTAAATAGATTTTCAGTATTATACTTTTTCTTTTTTTCTTCTTCAATTTCATACAATTCAGCTTTTTCTTTTTCTTTAAAATATTTAATTTGTTCTTCTGTCGCCAAATATTTTTTAAATAGATTATACAGAATTGCTTTTGTTTCATTCATAAAATTCCATTTATAATATTCTAATTTTTCATCATATTCATATTGATAATTTTCATCTTTATTATCTTTAATTGCATTAATCACACTTATAGGAATTTTATTATAATCATTTGCATTTAAACAATTCAAAACAGCATCCACTTCTACAAATGCTTTTCTATAATTATTATCAACTCTCTCCATCTATACTTTCTCCTTCCTTTTCTTTTTCTGCTGTAATTTCATCTAATACTTTTTTACCATCTCTCACTTCATTTACCGGAACATTTTTTACTACTTCTACAAGTTCACTTGATGGTCTTTCAACTGTTTTTGAAACTCTTTTTTCATAGTTCTTTTTTGATAATCCAAATACTAAATTAAACTTTCCCCTTTGATCTATAATTGATTCACCTTGTTGTTCTATAAATCTTTCTCTTTCTTGAATTTGTTCCAGCGTTAAACCTAAAATCGAAGCACTTCCTTTTACATACTCTAAATATCCTTTTTCTCTTAAATATGGTAATACTTTTTTTAATGTCCCATTACTTTTAGATACTATGAGTGGCATTAAATATTCTTGTCCAAACTCTTCTTTTATGTAGTCAACATTTTCTTGTAATTGTTTTGATGTTTTTAAAAACACAGAGCCTGTTAGCTTTATTTTATTTTCTTCACATACTTCTAGTATTTTCTCTATTTCTTCTGCTGTTCTTTGAAATACAGTTCCTTCAGGTTTTATTTCATTTTCTTTACAGACTTCTACTATTTTTTCTATTTCTTTGGCTGTTCTTTGAAATACAGTTCCAGTTATCTCTATTTCATTTTCTTTACATACTTCTACTATTTTCTCTATTTCTTCCGCTGATTTCATAAATACAGAACCTGTTATCCCAATTTCATTTTCTTTACATACTTCTACTATTTTTTCTATTTCTTTGGCTGTTCTTTGAAATACAGTTCCAGTTATCTCTATTTCATTTTCTTTGCAGACTTCTACTATTTTTTCTATTTCTTCGGCTGTTTTTAAGAACACAGTTCCTTTTGGCTCTATTTTATTTTCTTTACACACTTCTATTATTTTTCCTATTTCTTCGGCTGTTTTTAAGAACACAGTTCCTTTTGGCTCTATTTTATTTTCTTTACATACTTTTAATATTTCTTCTATTTCTTCGACTGTTCTTAAAAATACATTTCCTTTGGGTTCTATTTTATTTTTTTTACATACTTCTACTATTTTTTCTATTTCTTCAGCTGGTTTCATAAATACAGTTCCTTCAGGTTTTATTCCATTTTCTTTACATACTTCTACTATTTTCTCTATTTCTTCTGCTGTTCTTTTAAATATGGTTCCTTCAGGTTTTATTTTATTTTCTTTACATACTTCTACTATTTTTTCTATTTCTTCCGCTGTTCTTTTAAATACAGTTCCTTCAGGTTTTATTTTATTTTCTTTACATACTTCTACTATTTTTTCTATTTCTTCCGCTGTTCTTTGAAATACAGTTCCTTCAGGTTTTATTTTATTTTCTTTACATACTTCTACTATTTTTTCTATTTCTTCCGCTGTTCTTT
>CAMNMV010000018.1 GCA_946545015.1 uncultured Clostridium sp. | reverse complement strand
TAATGATAAATATAATATAAAAATACAATTTATTATATTTAATCTTTTACCTATCTTTTGGATTAATATAAACAAAAAGAAAATAGAAAAATTAAAAAGAAATAGTGTTAAATCAAAATTACAATTGAAGTTACAAAATAAAATAAAATCAGAAATTAGTTTTAATAAAATAGTAAGAAATATTTCAAAAGGAAGAGGTAAACAAATTCAAGAAATATTAAATTTGAAAATAAATAAATTTAATTTAGAATTAAACTTTGGAACTGATTTTATGTTTTTAACCAATTTACTTATTCCGATTATTAGTACAGGTATATCAACATTTTTATATAAATATGATGCAAAAAAAACATATTATAGAATATTGCCAATATATAACTTAGGTAATATATTATTGTTAAGTTTTTCAGGAGAATTTGAAATAAAAGTAGCAGATATTATAAAAATAATACATATTTATGGTAAAAATGATACATATTATAAATGTAATATGTAAAGGAGAGTGGAAAAATGAATGATCATCCAATTGAAGGACTTATGATTACTACTATGAATAGTATTAAAGATATGATAGATGTAAATACAATTATCGGTGAGCCAATTACTGCTGCGAATAATATAGTTATTATACCTGTATCAAAAGTTACATTTGGTTTTGCTGCAGGAGGTAGTGAATTTAGTGATGAAACTATAAAAGAATATACTAAAAAAGATAAAGATGAACAAATTGATTATAAATTACCATTTGGAGGAGGAGCGGGTGCAGGAGTAACTATAAACCCAGTAGCATTCATAGTTATAAATAATGATAATGTAAAGTTAATACCTGTAAATCATTCTTCAGCAATAGATAAATTACTTGATTATGTTCCAGATTTAATTGAAAAAGTAAGTGGAGTTATGAATAAATGTTTAAATGATAAAAAAGAAGAAGTAAAAGAAATATTAAAAAACAAAAGAGAAGAAAAAGAAGAAAAGGAAAATCAAAAGAAAGAAAACAAGAAAAAAGAAAAAAAAGAAGAAGATAGCACTAAAGATGAATATGATAAAGTAAATAAAGTTAGAAAAGTTATTGTTGAAAAAGAAATAAAGAAACCAGAAGAGAATGACGCAGAAGATGTTGAATTAGATAATGATTTTTGGGAAGATGAATAGACAAATAGTCTATTCATCTTTATAATATTATTTGTAATACTATTTATATTAATTATCTCAATAAATTAATCCAATTATATATTGTCGATTTAGACATAGAAAATATTGATATTTTATCAACATCATTTTGCGAAATTAGATTAACACTTGAGAGTTTGTTACCATTTAATGAATAAGTAACTTCACCTATTTTTTGTCCTTTTGAGATAGGGGCGGAGGTTGTGTTAATATTTATGCTTTGCTCAATTTTATTTTCATTACCTTTTTCGATAAGGCAACCACAATCATTTTCAAAAGCAATATCTATAGTGGTTTTTACTCCTTTTTGAATTTCAATTGTATCAACAATTTCACCTTTTTTAGCAAACTGTTTATATGAAAACTTACTAAAACCATAATCTAATAGTTTTTTGGCTTCTGCAAATCTTACTTTAGTAGAAGGAGCTTTCATAATAACTGCAATTAAAGATAAATCATCTCTTGTAGCACTTGCAGATAAATTGTAAAGGGCAAGACCGGTCGATCCAGTTTTTAAACCAGTTGCACCTTTATAGGTTCTAATAAGTTTATTAGTATTTACAAGTTCTGATTTACCATCACGAAGCGAATCCATATAAATAGTAGTATATTTAGTGACTTCAGGATGTTTATTTAATAATTCTTTAGACATTAAAGCAATATCATAACTAGAAGTTACATGGCCATCTTCATCGATTCCATGGCAATTTTTAAAACATGTATCATTCATTCCAAGTTCTTTAGCTTTTTTATTCATCATTTCAACAAAAGCTTCTTGAGAACCAGCAATATGCTCTGCCATAGCAACAACACAGTCATTAGCGCTAACAACACATATTGCTTTCAACATTTCATCTACAGTTAAAGTTTCTCTAGTATCAAGCCATATTTGAGAACCACCCATATGTGAAGCATTTTCAGAACAACTTACTTTATCGGTTAGAGAAAGTTTTCCTTCATCGATTTGTTCCATTATTAATAAAATACTCATTATTTTTGTAACACTAGCAGGACGTAATTGTTCATGAATGTTATGAGAATATAATATTTGCCCACTATGTTGTTCAATTAATATTGCAGATTGGGATTCTAGATTTAAAGGGTTTTCTTTGGAGCTATTATTATCATTATTAGTAGAATTATCATTTGTTATTGGATTAGAAGTTTCAATTGAATTAGAATTATTGGACCATACATATGTTGTGTTTTCAGCAAAAGAAATAATAGAAAAAGAAAATAGAAATATTAATGTTATACTCAAAATAGATGTAATTTTAAAAAAATTAAAAAATTTCATAAGTTCCTCCATATATGTTTTTATAAATATATATTCGAACCTTATGAAATTAGAATATTTATTAATTATATAATTACTTAAAAATAGTTAACTCAATTGTAGAAGTTTTATAGTAATATCAGTTTCAGTAGGAATTGCTGTAATTTTTATAGTTTTTCCAGAATTATTAACAAATTTAAAATCATAACTACCATATGCTACAGCTGCATCTTTACCTGATTGTATATATGGTACTTTATTACTATGAGGATGTCTTTCTGTAACAGATAGTGTAGGGACAGAAAGTACTGCATTATATAAAGTTGTACTTATCTGACAATTACCTCCACCTAGCCCCATTTTCTTTCTACCGTTTATTATCAAAAATCTCGGCTTTTTGATAACCTTTGGATGTAGTTGCTTGACCTACAGTGTTACAAAAAGAGAAAGTTTGACCATTTTCAACTAATGTATCATTCAAAGAATTACAAGTAATTGCAATATTATTTTGTCTTGCTTTATCTTTATTCATTATTTTAGTTGTAAAACTAGAAATCTCAGTTTCGATAGGGGGAGTCGGTTCTTTATTATTTTCTATTTGTATATTTTCGTCTTTTTTATTTTCATTATTGCTTTCATCTTTATTTTCAGTTTCTTTAGAATTATTATTTGAACTATCATTATCGTTGGTATTGTTTAGTTCAGAAGAAGTTCTATTAGCTGAGTAGTTAAAATTTGATGAATTGGAACTATTTTCTTCACCTTTGTTGAAGAAAATAAAATAAATACCTAAAGCAAGTGCTATAAAAATACCTAAAATAATTATCCAATTTTTTGCTTTCATATTATCACCAATTTTAATATAACCAAAAAATATAAAAAAATTCGCTAATTTTAAATAAATTAAACAATTGACATTTTATTAAAATCAAAGTATAATAGTAATGTAGTAAAATAATTGTAAAAGGAGAGAGTATTATGCTTGCAAAATATTGGAAAAGAATTGGATTAATAATTGTAATAATAGCTTGCGTATTTAATGTAATAATAAAATTAATAAATAAATTATCATTAGATAAAGAAATGCTCTCATCAGCTCAATATGTTCAAGATGAAAATACACAGACAGAGCAAAAGGAAGAAGATAATAATAAAGAGCAAAAAGAGGATAAAAACCAAGAAGAACAAAAATCAGAAGAAAAAGAAAATAAAACCAAAAAAGAAACAAAGAAAAATACGAGCAAAAATGAAAATAAAAAACAAGAAAAAAACAATCAAGATGATGAAGAAAATGAAGACAACGAAGATAATGACGAAGAAAATAGCAATGAAAATGTAGATGAATAGTAAAAAAATGAAAAATAACCAAATAATACTTGAAAATTAAAAAAAAATATGTTATTATAAAAAATAGTCAAGTAATTCGACTATGAGAAAGAGGTGAACTTAAATGAAAGAAGGAATACATCCAAACTATGAAACAACAACAATCACATGTGCATGTGGAAACGTTTTAGAAGTTGGTTCAACAAAAAAAGATATAAAAGTAGACGTATGCTCAAAATGTCATCCTTATTATACAGGTAATGCAAGACAAGATAAAGTTGGAGGAAGAGCAGAAAAATTCAAACAAAAATATGGTTTATAATATTTTATGGAATTTAAATTTTAATTTAAATTCTTTTTTTTTACTTAAAATTTTGTCTGAAAGTCAATAGTGGAGTGAAAAAGTATTATCAAACGAAAAATCATACCTGCAAAAAGTGGCAGTAACTGTTGATTTTTGATTAAATATATATAGAATAAAAAAATTTGATAAGCCATTTGGTTATGCTTGACAAAAAGTAAGTAATATGGTATTTTATATATGCGATGAGAAAGAAGAAATATATCAACAAAGTTTTTAGAGAGTAAGTGATGGTGGGATACTTATAATTTTGGATATATGGTGGAGCTTTTGAGCAACAATTTAAAAATTAAGGTGGATATATTATATATATCAATTAGGGTGGAAACGCGGAACTTAAACTTTCGTCCCTAGCAAATTTTATTATGCTAGGAATGAGAGTTTTTTTGATATTATAGAACTTTTATTACTAGTAAAAATTTAAAGGAGGAATTTTTATGGTAGAATCAATGGACAAAATTGTAAGTTTATGCAAAAGTAGAGGATTTATTTATCCTGGATCAGAAATTTATGGAGGGCTAGCAAATAGCTGGGATTATGGACCACTAGGGGCTGAAATCAAAAACAATGTAAAAAAAGCTTGGACTAAAAAGTTCATTCATGAAAGAAAAGATTCTGTAGGAATCGACTCTGCAATTATAATGAACCCTGAAACTTGGGTTGCAACAGGACATTTATCAACATTTGCAGATCCATTAATTGATTGTAAAGCTTGTAAAACAAGACACAGAGCTGACAAATTGATTGAAAGTTGGGCAGCAGAAAATGGATTAGATATATGTGCTGATGGTATGAGCAATGAAGCATTAGTTAAATATATTGATGATAATAACATAAATTGCCCTGATTGTGGAAAACATGATTTTACAGGAATTAGACAATTTAATCTAATGTTTAAAACATTTCAAGGAGTAACTGAAGATTCAACTTCAACAGTTTATTTAAGACCAGAAACATGTCAAGGAATTTTTGTTAATTTTAAAAATATCATGAGAACATCAAGAAAAAAAGTTCCAATGGCAATTGGACAAATAGGTAAAGCATTTAGAAATGAAATAACACCTGGAAACTTTATATTCAGAACAAGAGAATTTGAACAAATGGAATATGAATTTTTCTGTAAACCAGGAACAGATTTAGAATGGTTTGAATATTGGGAAAAATATTGTAAAGACTTCTTAACAAGTTTAGGAATAAAAGATGAAAATGTAAGATATAGAAAACATGCTAAAGAAGAATTAGTATTCTATAGTAAAGCAACAACTGACATAGAATTCTTATATCCATTTGGATGGGGAGAATTATGGGGAATTGCTGATAGAACTGATTATGATTTAACAAGACATCAAGAGCATAGCAAAACTGATATGTCATATATGGATCCAGAAACAAATGAAAAATATATTCCATATGTAATTGAACCATCTGTTGGTGTTGATAGATTAACATTAGCATTTTTATGTAATGGATATGAAGAACAAGATTTAGGTGAAGGTGATTCAAGAGTAGTATTACATTTACACCCAGCAATAGCTCCATATAAAGTTGCAATATTACCACTTTCTAAAAAATTAAGCGAAAAAGCAGGAGAAGTATATGATGAACTTTGTAAATACTTCCCATGTGATTATGATGAAGCAGGTTCTATTGGAAAACGTTATAGAAGAGAAGATGAAATAGGAACACCATATTGCGTAACAGTAGATTTTGATACATTAGAAGATGGGCAAGTGACTGTAAGAGATAGAGATACAATGGAACAAGTAAGAATTAAAATTGAAGATTTAAAGGATTGGATTAATGAAAAAATAGAATTTTAATTAAATCAAAAGAACAGGCGAATTTGACATTAATATGCAATTATTATATAATTAATTACATATTCCATTTGGAAAGGAGTGAAACCAATGGGTTTCCACAAATCACTTCGGGAGAGAATGTTCAAAACAAAGAGGCAGCCGTCTCAGTGCACTGCTGAAACATGTCTCAAAGCTTTTGTAAGAGACCAGGAAAATGTTAAATTGCCACAAGATGGTAAGGTAGCGTTAAAATGGAATCCCAAAGAGAGTAAAGTAGAGTACGTAATGTACTATGGACTGGAAATGTCCCGAAGTATGGTTCGTGAGTTCGAAGGAATAACCTCAGAAATGATGGCTGATTTCTTAAGAGAACTCAGAGGACGTTATCCGAAACTTCAGATAACGAATACAGTAATTCTTTGATTGTGTATTGCCAGGAGACTTGAAAGAGTTTCCTGGTTCCTTTTATTTATAAATAATTTGTTGTGATTTTATAAGATTTAAAAAAGTTTCTAAATATAAAGTTAAAAATTACCAAAACTACTTGATTTTTTGGAAAGTTTATAGTACAATAGTAATGTTAAAAATACCTTTTACTTAGCTTGGAGTAAAACACCTATGCTTAAGCTCAGTTTAAGGAGATAAAAATTTATAGGAGGTGTATACTATGACAAAGGAAAGAAAACAAGAAATCATTAATACTTATAAAAGAGAAGACAAAGATACTGGTTCTCCAGAAGTTCAAATCGCTCTTTTAACAGAAAGAATTAATGAATTAACAGAACATTTAAGAGTTCATAAAAAAGATAACCATTCAAGAAGAGGTCTTCTAAAAATGGTTGGTAAAAGAAGAAACTTGTTAAACTACTTATCTAGAAAAGATTTACAAAGATATAGAGACATAGTAGAAAAATTAGGATTAAGAAAATAAGATTTTACCAAAATGCCTGTGCTTCGGCACGGGCTTTTTGTAAAATAAAAATCTAAAATCATTAATATACGGAATTAGTTTAAATGTTAGGTAAGTAGCTTGTATAATGTATTAGATTTATTTTGACAAATAAAATATAAAAATAATTAATAATATATATTTAATATATTATAGAGGTTACAATCTAATTAATTTAGACTTATTCTGTGAAAATTTGAAAAATAATTTAAAAATAGGTGTAAAAAATATAATAAAAAAGGAGAAAAAATATGTTTAAAACTTATGAAACAGAATTAGCGGGAAGAAAACTTGTAATAGAAACAGGGAAACTTGCAGGACTTGCAAATGGAAGTGTTTTAGTTAGATATGGAGATACAGTAGTAATGGTAAATGTTACTGCATCAAAAGAACCAAAAGAAGGGATAGACTTTTTCCCATTATCAGTAGATTTTGAAGAAAAATTATATTCAGTTGGAAAAATACCAGGAAGTTTTATGAAAAGAGAAGGAAAACCAACAGATAAAGCAATATTAACATCAAGAGCAATTGATAGACCATTAAGACCATTATTTCCAAAAGATTTTAGAAATGATGTTGTAGTTGTAGCAACAGTTTTATGCGTAGAACAAGACAATTCACCAGAAGTTGCAGCAATGATTGGAGCTGCAGCAGCACTTGCAATATCAGATATTCCATTTGGTGGACCTACAGCAGCTGTAAATGTTGGATTAGTTGATGGTAAAATTATTATAAATCCAACTGAAGCACAAAGAGAAGTATCTGACTTAACATTAACTGTAGCTGCTACAGAAGAAAAAATAACAATGATTGAAGCTGGAGCAAATGAAGTTCCAAACAATGTAATGCTAGATGCAATAAAAGCAGCACATGAAGAAATAAAGAAAATTTGCCAATTTATTAGAAAAATACAAGAAGAAATCGGAAAACCAAAATTCGAATATAAATCATTTGAAGTTGATCATGATGTATTTGATTTTGTAAATGACAACTACAAAGAAGAAATGAAACAAACAGTTCAAGAAGAAGATAAGACTATAAGAGATAACAATGTTGATTTATTATCTCAAAAAATTGAAGAAGCTTATAAAGAAAAATTTGGTGAAGAAGAATTTGAAGCACATAAAATGGATATTGGTGAAGCAATTTACAAAGTTGAAAAAATGTGTGTTAGAGAATTGATATTTAATGAACATAAAAGAGTAGATGGTAGAGCATTAGATGAAATAAGACCATTATCATGTGAAGTAGGATTACTTCCAAGAACACATGGAAGTGCATTATTTACAAGAGGACAAACTCAAGTAATGTCAGTTGCAACATTAGGAATGGTTTCAGAAGAACAAAAATTAGATGGAATTGATATGGAAGAATCAAAAAGATATATTCACCACTATAATTTCCCAAGCTATAGTGTTGGTGAAGCAAGACCATCAAGAGGACCAGGAAGAAGAGAAGTAGGACACGGGGCACTAGCAGAAAAAGCTTTAGTTCCAGTAATACCATCAAAAGAAGAATTCCCATATGCTATAAGAGTTGTATCAGAAGTATTATCTTCAAATGGATCAACATCACAAGCAAGTATATGTGGAAGTACTCTTGCATTAATGGATGCAGGTGTACCAATTAAAAGACCAGTAGCTGGGATATCTACAGGATTAATAACAAATCCAAATGATGATAATGACTATGTAATGTTATTAGATATCCAAGGATTAGAAGATTTCTTTGGAGATATGGACTTTAAAGTTGGTGGTACAGAAAGAGGTATAACAGCTATACAAGTTGATATAAAATGTGATGGATTATCATATGATGTAATTTCAGAAGCATTTGAAAGAACTGAAAAAGCAAGAATGCATATATTAAATGATATAATGTTACCAGTTATTTCTAAACCAAGAGATGAAATATCTGCATATGCACCAAAAATAGTAAATACAAAAATTAAAGTAGACAAAATAAAAGATGTAATCGGACCTGGTGGAAAAATGATTAATAAAATCATAGATGAAACAGGTGTAAAAATTGACATTGAAGAAGATGGACAAGTATTTATATATTCACAAGATACTGAAGCTGCAAATAGAGCTCTTGAAATGATAGAAGATATCGTAAGAGAAGTAGAAGTTGGTGGAATATATTTAGGTACTGTTACAAGATTGATGGCATTTGGAGCATTTGTAGATTTAGGAATAGGAGATAAAGAAGGATTACTTCATATATCAAAAATATCAGAAGAAAGAATTAAAAATATTGAAGATGTATTTAAAGTAGGAGATAAAGTTACTGTAAAAGTAAGTGAAATCGACGAACAAGGAAGAATTAATTTAACAGCCAAAGGATTAAATGAAGGATTAGGAGTAAGTAAAGAAGTTAAAGAAGAAAGTTCTGAAACTACTGAAGAATAACTGTATATTTAATCAAAAACTAAAACTTTAAATATAACAAAGTAAATACTATGACAAATAGAAGCTATGAATAATTCATAGCTTCTATTTGTTTGTCCTTTATTTTTTAATATTTTCTTTTTTATTTATTCTTAATTTATGTTTAATCTCTATATTTTATTTATTATCATAATTATTATTATCGTTATTTTCTTTTTCTATGTCTTTATCTTTATCTTTATCATTTCCTTTTTCCATCCAATTCTTTCCATCGACAACTCTTGCTACCATCATAGAAGATGCTGTATCTCCAACAACATTTAACATAGTTGCAGGAGCATCAATTATAGTTGCTATTATTGTTAAAATAGGTAGAGCTGCTACTGGGTAACCCATCATTGTAATTATTAACATTTCAGAAATTGTTCCACCACCTATAGGAACTGCTGTAACTAAAAGTGTTGCAAGTAATGCTATTCCAAGAACACTGAAAACTTCACCTGTAGTTGCAAGTCCGGAACTAAATAAACATACTAAAAACATAATTTTAAATACTGATCCAATTATTGAACCATCTTTGTGGAAACTGGTTCCTAATGGAATAGTTGTTTCAGCTATATCAGAAGGTACTCCCATTTTTTCAGTACACTTAATATTTACAGGAATAGATGCTGCACTTGAACAAGTTCCTAAAGCAGTTAGGGTAGAAGGTAAAACATTTTTCCAAAAAGCTTTTAATCCTTTCTTTCCACCAGCTATTAATGCATAAATAGAATACATTATTCCAAAGAAAGCTAATGAAACAAATAAGTAAATTAAAAATGTTTTTAAATATCCAACTGCAATAGATGTTCCAAAACTTCCAACCAATGCTGCAAAATAACATCCTAAACCAATTGGTGCATATAGCATAATAATCTTAATAACATTATTTACAACCTCATTTGCAGATACTAGAAAATCTAAAACTGGTTTTGCTTTTTTTCCTGTCATATTAATTGCAATACCAAATATTATTGAAAATACAAGTAAAGCAATAATATTATCTTTTGATAACAGTTTTGAAAAATCATTAACAGATATTAGGTTTACAGTTCTTTGCGCAATTGAAACTTCTTCAGTTTCATCTTTTACTTCAGCAGAATCTTCCAAAGAAGCTTTTATTACTTGGCCATCTTCAGGTTCAACTAATTTAATAAAAGATGTACTTAAAAATCCTATTAATACTGCTATGATTGATGTTATAACAAATACAGCTATGATACCAATCATAATTTTTCCTAAACGTTTAGGTGTTTTCATTTTTGCTATTGAAGTGGTGATTGTTAAGAAAATAAGTGGGATAATAATTACAAGTAAAAGATTTAAGAATAGATCTCCTAAAGGACTTAAAACGGTTGCTTGTTCTTTGAATATAATTCCTACAATTGTACCAACAATAATAGCAACCAATAGAATTATTGTTGACTTGTAGTTTGATAAAAATTTTTTCATAAAATAACCTCTTTTCTAAATCAAGGGAACCAAAAATATAATTATATTTTAAGTATTTTTTTAAATTATATAATAATATTTTTTCAATTACAATAGGAAAATGGAAAGATATAATAAATACAAAAAATAGAACCAGCCATGTACTGGTTCTATATAAATTTCATATTAAATTAAATGATAACTAGTTAGAAGCCCATCTTAACATTTTAATATCTTTATATTTAGATAAAACTTCATTATATTTATCATATTCATCTTCCCATAAAGCATTTGGGACTTTATCAAAAGCATCAAAAACTTTTTCTGCTTCTGCTAAGTAAATAATTTGTTGTTGTGTTGACATTTTTTCATAATATTTTGCGAAATTATATAATTTATCTAAGATTTGGTTGGCTTGTATAAAGCTCCAGAAATCTTTTACATTCATTCCAAATAATTTAATTTGTAAAATAGCATATCCTACTAAAGCAAATATTACGAAAACTAATATATATAAAATTGTTAATATTGCCATTTTAACCACCTCTTTTTCTGGTATTTACCTTTTGTACAGTTTAATTATAACATATTTGTAACAAAAATGCAAATTTCTTGTAATATTTGTAATAATATTGTAATATTAAAAGGGCGATATGTATAATTTGGAAAAGGTTAAAAGTAGGGGATAAACCCATAAAATAAAGCTTTTGTAATGTTCTGTATGGTATACTAATTTGTTGAATATTAAAAATATAAAAAGTATTAAAAGTATAAAAAATTAAAAAGAAATAAATAAACAGGCTAGAATTTAGTAATTCTAGCCTGTTACTTTGTATTAATTATTTCTTTTTGTTTTTATCTTCGTCTTTTAAAACTTCTTTGATAGCTCCTAATGAACTTAATGCACTTGTTGCTTCAAAAGGAATAAATACTTTGTTTGCTTCTCCTTTTGCTACTTCTTCTAAAGCTTCTAAAGATTTTAATTGAACTAACTTATCGTTAGGATCAGCTTTTTTCATTGCGTCATAAACCATTTGAACTTCTTTAGCTTTTGCTTCAGCAACAGCTTTTATAGCTTGAGCCTCACCATCAGCTTTTCTAATTTTTGCTTCTCTTTCAGCTTCTGCTTCAAGAATAGCAGCTTCTTTTTTACCTTCAGCAATTGTTATTGCAGATTGTCTTTGAGCTTCTGATTCTAGAATAAGAGCTCTTTTATTTCTTTCTGCGTTCATTTCTTTTTCCATCGCATCTCTAATATCTGCAGGTGGGTTGATATCTTTAATTTCAACTCTGTCTACTTTACATCCCCATCTATCTGTAGCTTCATCAAGAACAATTCTTAATTTATTATTGATTCCATCTCTTGAACTAAATGTTTCATCTAAGCTCATTTTACCGATGATATCACGAATTGTAGTTAATGCTAAGTATTCAATACCTTTCTTTAAATTTTGAATTTCATATACTGCTTTTGCTGGGTCTGTGATTTGGTAGAACACAACAGTATCTATTGTGATTGTAACATTATCTTTTGTAATAACTCCTTGAGGTGGTACGTCCATTGTTTGTTGTTTTAAACTTACAACAGATCTAACATGATCAAAGAATGGAAGTATAATTGTAAGACCAGCATCTGCTACTTTATAAAATTTACCTAATCTTTCAATTATATATACCTCA
The DNA here is from genome assembly GCA_946545015.1 of uncultured Clostridium sp. Lineage (GTDB taxonomy): Bacteria > Bacillota > Clostridia > TANB77 > CAG-508 > CAG-269. The sequence continues at coordinate 15,376 of CAMNMV010000018.1, read as the reverse complement.
GATTGTTTAACGATTTTGATTGACATAAATGCTATTATTACTATTATAGCTAATAAAATTAATAAAAATGTCATAATAAAATCCTCCTTTTAAAATTTTTATATTATTAATACTGATAACTATTTAGTAGTAGGGTTATCTACAACAGAAACTATTGCTTTAACACCTACGATTTTTACAATAACAACTTCAGCATCTTCTGGAACATCATTTTTATTTAGTTCTTCAGCAGACCAAATTTCACCATTAATTTTAATTTGACCAGTTCCTTTTTTACCATCAAGTGGTACTATAACAATTCCATGTTTTCCTACTAAAGAGAAAACATTAGTATTTACTGATTTTGTTTGTAAAAATTTGTTTACAAAAGGTCTAGTAGCAAAAATTAAAATTACAGATAATACTAAGAATATTGAAGTTAGCACAACTAAATCTGATATTACTAAGCTTAGAAAAGTAACAATCAAAGCACTTAATCCAAACCAGAAAACTAAAAATCCAGTTGTAAAAATTTCAGCTACAAAAAATATACCTGCAACAATTAACCAAATTTGCCACATAAAAATACACCTCTTTATTTATTCTCACTATAATAATTATACTACAGAATTGGTAAAAAATAAATAGTTTGGAGATTTTTTCTTAAAAATTTTATATTTTTAAGTTAGAAAAATATTAAAACAATACGAAAATGCTAGTAATGTACTAAATAAGATAATACGTATCAAAAAATGTAATAAAATGAATCAAGTCTTTATTATATTTTTTATTGAAAAACAGGCTAAAAATATTGCCAAAGTTAAAAAGAATTGATATACTTATACAAACAAATGAAAGGAAAATTATAATCTATGAATAAGAAAAAAATTAGTATAGATTTTAAGGATAATAATGGATTAAGTCAAATTGCATTAATAGGAACGATTGTAGGAATAATTATAGTTATTTCATTAGTTGTAGTATTAGTTGTATTTAGTGGAAAAGGAAAAGAAAAACAAAATGAAAATAATCAAAATGAAACAGTTAATGAAAATAATGATTTTTTTTCAAATACTAATAAAAATGAAATAGATGATAAAAATGAAAAAGAAAAAGATGATAAAGAAAAAGAATATTTATCAAAAGATGGAGTCAAAATAGAAGAATTATATGATTCTACAGGTGAGGAAGAAGAAAAATTACATATAGGAGATTTTGTAGATTATACTGCAGGAAAATGGACAGAAGATGAAATTGAAAAAATAGATGCAAATGGAGAAAGAAAAAAACCAACTACTTCATTTAAATTTGGAGGATATAAAGAAGGAGATAGTAGAGATAAAAGTGTAATTCCTTGTAATGAAAATTTTAATTATATAAAAGAAAAAGATTCTGATGATGAAAATGTTGCTTGCGGTTGGAGAGTATTTGATATTACTGATGATGAAATAGTATTAATATCAGCAGGATGCCCAGAAGATTATTATCATCCAGCTGAAGGAAGATCAGCATATATCTCACAATATATTTTAACAGGAGAAGTGAATGAAAATTGTAGAGCTGAATGGATTGGATTAGGAACAAAATACCAAAAAAGAACATGGAATGAATATGTAAATGAAGATTATTATGCAACTAAAGCAACAAGTATTTCAAAAACTATTCTAGATGATTGGTATGAAAAATATATTGGAAGAGGATTGGATACTTGGAAAAATGAAGATTTTCAAAAAGTATATGATACTAATTATGAAAATTTAATAGATAATTATTCATATTACTGGCTTCCAAATTCTTATAGTGAAAGTAATATATATGGATTTTTTCCACATGCCAGAGTAATTGGAAATTCAACTAATAAATATGGGAATGTTTTTGGTGTAAGAATTTTAGTATATTTACCAAAAGACATAAAATTCAAAGAAGAATCTATTGGAACAAAAACTATATTATCTAGAGATAAAGAGTATAAGTATAATATATGGGAAATATCTAGGTAATTATAAAAAATAATTAAATAATATAATATGCAAAGGAGAAAAGATGAATAGAGAAAAAGGTATAACATTAATTGCTTTAATAATAACAATAATAGTATTATTAATAATTGCTGGTGTAACAATAGGAGGAGCAATAAGAGGAATTGATGAATCACAAGAAAATAAATTGTTTTCTGAATTAAAAATGGTCCAACATGCTATTGTTGAAAGAAAAACAAAATATGACTTAACAGGTCAGCAAGAATTATTAAAAGGGACAAAGATTAATAATATAAATGATATAGATATTACTGATGACGAAGGAACAAATGTGGAATTAAATTTGAAATTAACTCAAGCTGATATTGATTCTACTGAAAAAGCATATTATAGATTAAATGAACAAGATTTAAAAGCAATTGGATTAGAACCTGCTACAGAAACAGGTGTGGCTAATTCAAATTACATAGTTAATTATTCAACTGGAGAAGTATATAATGAAACTGTAAAAAAATCTCCGACAGGTAAATTACTTTATATTGCTAGCGAATAATAATTATAATGAATATAGGATGTGATTTTTTGGACTTAAAGGAAATTATTGAAAAAGAGTTAAAAATTGATAGTAAAAAAATAAAATATGATGAACCGATGTCAAAACATACAAGTTTTAAGATTGGTGGATTAGCAGAATGTCTAATAAAAGTTGATACAATAGAAGAACTTAAGAAAATTTTAATGTTTGTTAGACAAAATAATATAAACTTGACAATAATAGGAAATGGTAGTAATTTATTAGTTTTAGATTCTGGAATTAAAGGAATAACAATAAAGATAAACATAAAAAAACAAATCATAGATGTAAAAGAAGAATTTATAGAAGTAAAAGTAGGTGCTGGAAACAGTAATATTGAATTAGCACAAAAACTTTTAAAAGAAGAAATAACAGGTTTTGAAGAAATCTCTGGAATTCCAGGAACTATAGGTGGAGCAATTAGAATGAATGCTGGTGCTTATGGAAAAGAAATGAAAGATATTGTTAAAGATGTAACATTTATGGATTATGATGGTAATATTACTGTTTTAGAAAATGAAAAATTAGGATTTGAATATAGAAATAGCATGTTTTCTAAAAATAAATATATTATTTTAGAAGCTACATTAAAACTACAAAAAGGAACATATGATGAAATAAAACAAAAAATGGATGAATATTTGAAATCGAGAAAAGAAAAACAACCACTTGAATTCCCAAGTGCGGGAAGTACATTTAAAAGAGGAAACGATTTTATAACTGCAAAACTTATTGATGAATGTGGGCTTAAAGGTTATAAAATTGGAGGAGCTGAAATATCAAATAAACATGCAGGATTTGTTATAAATCGAGGAAATGCAACTGCGAAAGATGTTTTAGATCTTACAAAATACATAAAAGAAAAAATATATGAGAAGTTCCAAAAGACAATAGAATTAGAAATAGAGGTAATAGGTGATAACTAAGGGAGGAAAATTCAAAATGAGTGGAATAGGACATTGGTTTAAGGCAAAAACAAAAATGAAAAGATGGATACTTTTAATATTAATAGGAATAATACTTGCATGTTATGGATTAGCAGAAATTTTAGTATTAAAAGAAGTATCATTTTGGGAAATAGGAAAAATAGTAGCAATATTTATAATAGGATTTATTGCTATTGTTCTTGGTCTTGTTGGAATAAATAAAAGAACATTAGAGCTTTTGATAGAATCAACAGATGAAAGAATGGAAAATAAAAAGAATATAAATGTTAAATCATTAATTTTTAATAAAACTGTATATGATAAAGGACCTAATATTGTAGTTATAGGTGGAGGTAGTGGATTAAACACTGTATTATCAGGATTAAAAAACTATACAAGTAATATAACAGCAATAGTAACAGTATCAGATTATGGAGAAGGACAAACTAATTCAAGAAGAGAATTAGATATGTTACCTTTAAATGATATAAAAGATAGTATGATTGCACTTTCATCAAAAGGTGATGAAATGAATCAATTATTCAATTATGAATTTAAAGATGGAAGGCTAAGAGGCTTATCATTTTCAGACATATATTTCAGAGCTATGAGTGAAGTAAACCAAGATTTTACTAAATCTATAATGAGAAGTAATGAAGTATTAAATATAATAGGAAAAGTTTTACCAGTTACTTTAGATGAAATGAAAATATGTGCTGAACTTGATAATGGATATGTTGTTACTGAAAGATCTAAAATTGCTGAAATAGTTTCAGAAAAAATAACAAAAATAAATAGAATATATTTAAACCCATCAAATTGTAGGCCAGCTCCTGGTGTTGTTGAAGCAATAAAAGAAGCTGATTGTATAATTATTGGGCCTGGAAGCTTATATACAAATGTTATACCTAACTTATTAATAACAAGTGTTGCAAAAGCTTTAAAAGAAAGTACAGCAATAAAAGTTTATGTAAGTAATATCATGACAGAGCCTGGACAAACTGATAATTATAGTGTTTCAGACCACTTAAACGCTATAATTTCTCATTGTGGACAAGGTATTGTTGATTATTGTATTTATGATACAGGAGAAATTGTTCCTGAATTTATAAAGAAATATAATATGGAAGGACAGGACCTTGTAGAACAAGATATCGAAAAAACAAAAGGAATTAAGTTCTTACAAAGAGATTTATCAATGATTTCTGATGGATATATAAGACATGATCCTAATTTAGTTGCTAAATCTATAATAGAACTTATTTGTGATGACTTAAAATATCAAGATAAACAAAATGATCCGCAATATTTAATGTTAAGCAATAAATTAAGAGAAGATAAGAGAATAAACAAATTAAAGAAACATACTAAAAAACAAGATATGAAAAAAGCTAAATCTAAAAAGCCAAATGGATTTAATTCAAAAAGAAAAAGTAAATTTAGTAATAAATATAGTGAAAGAATTGCATCAATTAGAGAAGCTGATGCTAAAACAAAAAAGAAAAATGCGGCAGCTAAAAAGAATAAAACGAACAATATTGAAAGAAATAAAATTAGACAACAATTAGAAAAAGAAACTATTAAAAAGCAAACAAATATAGATGTAAGAACGAATATGGAAAAAAGATCTGAAAGACCTGAGAGACCTTTTAGTAAAAAAGAAGAAACTATTGATAAAAAAGCTGAAACAACTACAAAAGCAGTAAGCAAAAAGACACCTCAACAAATAAGAGAAGAAATGCTAAGAAAACTTGAAGGAAAATAAAAGAAGGGGTTAAATATGAAAATAACAAAAGAAAAGTTAAATATCGAATATGCGTTGGAAAGAGAATGGATAATAACAAATGGAATAGGTGGATTTAGTAGCTCAACAATAATTGGAGCAAATACAAGAAAATATCATGGCTTGTTAATTGCTCCATTAACTCCTCCTGCGAGAAGGTTTTTAGTTTTTTCAAAATTAGATGAAGCTTTAGAATTAGATGGGGAAAAATATGAATTATTTACAAATGTGGGAAAACAATATATATCACAAGGATTTAGATATCAAGAAAGTTTTGAGAAAGATTTTGTCCCTATATTTAAATATAAAGTAAAAGATGTAGAAATAACTAAAATTATTTGTATGGAATATGGTAAAAATACAGTTGGAGTATATTATAAAATAAAAAATGGTTCACAAAACTGTAAATTAACTTTAGCTCCAATAATAAATTTTAGAGATTTCCATTGTATGAATACCAATCATGAATTTGATTTAAAGCAAACAATAAATAACAATAAAGTAAAGATTATTATTGATGATAATAATTCTTTTCCTTTTTATATGAAACTTTCTGAAGGAAAATATACAGAACATATAAATGACACATTTTATAATATGTTTTATATAGAAGAACAAAAAAGAGGATTTTATCCAGAAGAAAATCATTCTGTTCCTGGAATATATGAAGTTCAAATTGCACCAAATGAAGAAAAAGAGCTATCTTTTGTATTTTCTTTTGAAGAAAATATTGATGAAATTGATGTGAAAGACTTAATAGCAAAAGAAATATTTAGACAAAATGAATTGTATAATGAATCATTATTGATTGATAATAGAAAAGATAAAAAGACTAAAGCAGAATTACAAGAAGAACAAATGATAAAAGATTTTATTACAGCAACAGATAATTTTATTGTATATAGACCGAGCTTTGGACTACATACAATAATTGCTGGATATCCATGGTTCTTGGATTGGGGAAGAGACAGTTTAATTGCATTTGAAGGATTATTGTTAATTACTAAAAGATTCAAGATAGCAAAAGAAGTTTTACTTACTATGATTAGAGATATAAAATATGGATTAGTTCCAAATGGATATTCAGGATTTGATAATAGGCCATTATATAATAGTGCAGATGCTTCATTATTATTATTTGAACAAATACAAAATTACATAAAATACACTGATGATTATAATTTTATAAAAAAGGATGTATATCCAAAATTAAAAGAAGTAATAAAACATTATACTGGAAAAATTGATGTAGATAATAATAATATATATTTAGATGAAGATTTTTTAATTTCATCTGGTACAGAAGATACTCAAAATACATGGATGGATGCAAAATATGATGGAGTAGCAGTAACTCCAAGAAATGGTAAAACTGTTGAATTGAATAGTTTATGGTATAATGCAAATAAAATAATGGCTCAATTAGCATTAAAATTTGAATCAAAAAAAGAAAGCAAATATTATGAAGAACTAGCTAAAAAATGTAAAAAGTCATTTAATGAAAAATTTTATAATACTAAAAGAAAATGTTTATATGATGTATTAGGAGATAGTAAAATAAGACCAAATCAATTGTTTAGTATGAGCTTAACATATCCTATAATCGATGTTACTTCAGAAGAAGCAAATAATATAATAAATGTTGTAGAAAAGAAATTATTAAATAATTATGGATTAAAGAGCCTTGCAAAAGGTGAAGAAAACTATGTAGAAATATATGAAGGAAATCCAGAACAAAGAGATAAAAGCTATCATCAAGGGATTACTTGGACATGGCTTTTAGGATTATATTATGATTCATTGAAAAACATGAAAAATGAAACAAAGAATAAAAAAGAAAAACAATTATTAGAAGAAAAAATCGAAAAGTTTAGAAATAAAGTTAAGAAAACATTTTTAGAAGAAATGTATGAAAACGGATGCCTAGGGTCAATATCTGAATTATATGATTCTAAAAAACCATATTTACCAAAAGGTGCGTTTGCACAAGCTTGGAGTGTATCTGAAGTGTTTAGAATAATTTTAGGAAGATAATAATAAAGGAGATGAGAAAGTGACGATAGAAGATTTAGAAAAAGAATTAAAAGACGAAAAATTGAGATGCTTATATTTCTTTTATGGTGAAGAACTATTTTTACTTGAATCATCTTTAAAGAAAATTAAAACACTTTTTGGAGAAATGGTAAAAGGTATTAATTATATTTATATTGATGAAACTAATATAAATGAGTTGATATCTGACATTGAAACACCTGCTTTTGGATATGAAAAAAAATTAATTGTAGTTAGAAATTCTGGAATTTTGAAAAAAGAAGGAAAAAAGAAAAGCTCAGAGCTTACTAAATTAAAAGAAAAATTAAATCAGTACATAAATGATAATATTGATTTAATAAAAGATACTGTAGTTCTAGTATTTATTGAAGAAGATACTTCAAAACAAGATTTATTAACAACAATAGAAAAATATGGTGTATCTGTGAAATTTGAGTATCAAAAGCCAATTCAATTAGAAAAAAGAATAAAAGCTATTTGTAATAGTTATAAAGTAAATATTGATTCAAATACATTAAAATATTTTATTGAATGTTGTGGAACAAATATGCAAGATTTGATAAATGAAATAAGAAAACTTATTGAATATGCTGGAACAAATGGAACAATACAAAAAGACGATATTGATAAATTATCTATAAAAAAATTAGAAAGTATTATTTTTGAATTAACTGATAATTTAGGAAAAAAAGATATAAAAGAGGCATTAACAGTTATGAATAATCTAATATATAGCAAAGAACCTATACAAAAGATATTAATAACATTATATAATCACTTCAAAAAACTATATTTTGTAGCATTATCTTTGAATTCTAATAGAGATCTAGTACAAGTATTAAATTTAAAACCAAATCAAACTTTTTTGGTAAATAAATATAAAACACAAGCAAAATATTTTAAAACTAGAGAATTGCAAACAATATTACAAAAACTAATTGATTTAGATTATTATTATAAAATAGGAAAAATAGATTTACAAGTAGGATTAGAATCAATACTTTGTGCATATTGTAGTTAAGTTAAGATAATATAATAAAATATAATGAGAAAATAAAATAATAAATAATAGAATAAATGTATAAAAAAACCATCTACTGATAAAAATAAGAAAAAAGTAAGGTGGTTTTTATGTTGAAAAAAATTATTATTATTCTAACATTGATTTGCAGTATTATAATTTTAATTATTTCTGCATCAAATAATATTGTTGAAGCTACTTCTAGATATGGATCAAGAGGAGAAGAAGTGAGGCAAATACAAGATAAATTAAAAAGATGGGGATATTATAATGGAAGTGTTGACGGTATATATGGAAGCAAAACAGTAGAAGCTGTTAAATATTTTCAAAGAAAAAATGGATTGACTCAAGATGGAATAGCAGGACCTGCAACATTAAAAGCTATGGGAATAACATCATCAGGAGGTAAAAGCACAGCCAGTGGAAGTAACTCGTCAGATATAAATTTATTAAGCCATTTAATATATGGTGAATCAAGAGGAGAACCATATACAGGACAAGTAGCAGTTGGAGCAGTTATTATGAATAGAGTTAAAAGTAGTTCATTCCCAAATACAATAGCAGGAGTAATTTATCAAAGGGGAGCATTTGATGCTGTTAGTGATGGTCAAATAAATATGGAGCCAGATTCAACAGCCAAAAAAGCAGCACAAGATGCTTATAATGGATGGGACCCGAGCTATGGGGCAATTTATTATTTTAATCCTTCAACAGCAACTAATAAATGGATATGGTCAAGACCATTGACTATAACCATAGGTAAACATAGATTTTGTAAATAATATATATAATTATAAAAATACCAAATATGAAAGATAAAATAAAAAATCATAACATACTTAATTGCATGTTATGATTTTATTGATTAATTATTTCTTTTTGTTAACAGCATCTTTTAATGCTTTACCAGCTTTGAATACTGGAGCTTTTGATGCAGGTATTTTGATTTCTTTTCCTGTTTGTGGATTTCTTCCTTTTCTAGCTGCTCTTTTTCTTGTTTCAAAAGATCCAAATCCAATTAATTGAACTTTATCTCCTTTTTTTAATGCTCCTGAAATGATTTCAACGATTGCATTAACTGAAGCTTCTGAAGCTTTTTTTGATGCACCTGTACTTTTTGCAAGTGCTGCTACTAAATCTGATTTATTCATAGATAAACCCTCCTTAAAATTTCTTAAATATTTCTATTCTTTTGTGTTATAAAGAATTTATCAAAAGAATAGACTAAAGTCAATAGGTTTCGACAAAAAATAATAAAAAAATACATAATATTTTAAAGATTGCAAAAACATTGACCGTTTCTAATAAATGTGGTAAAATATGTGAAAATTAAATAAGGAAAAGAAAATGGAAGAAGAACTTTTAGAAGAAAAAAAAGATGATAAAGAATATGTAATAGAAAAGTTAAGAAAAAAAGGAAAATTACTAGAATTTGCATCAGAACGTTTACAAGATGATAAAGATGTTGTTATGGAAGCTTTAAATCAGGATGGAGAGGCACTAGAATTTGCATCAGATAGATTAAAAGATGACAAAGAAGTTATTATGCTTGCAATATCAAAAGCACCATGGACAGCATATTATGCATCTGAAAGATTAAAAGCAGATAGAGAAGTAATTTATGAAAGCGTAAAAACTTATGGACAAACTCTATATTATGCAAGTGAACAATTACGTGACGATGAAGAAATAGTTAAAACAGCAATTACAAATAAAGGATTAATCATTAAATATGCAAGTTTTAGACTAAGGGATAATAAGGAATTAGCTGAAATAGCAATAAAACAAAATAAAGAAGCATATCATTTTATAAGTCAAAGATTAAAAGCAGATGAAGAAATAAAACAATTACTACAATAACTATGATACTATAGATATGGAGGTATCTATGGAAAAAATTAAAAATGTAAAGTTGTTTAATATAAGTATAGTAAGATTATTTGCATATTTCCTAATATATGGTTTTATTGGATTTATAATAGAATCAATTTTTGGGATGATTACAAAAGGGGTTTTAGAAAGTAGAACTAGTTTTGTTAATTCACCAATTTGTGGAATTTATGGAATAGGTGCTACACTTATGATAATTGCTCTGCAAAAATATAAAAATAGTAATAAAAAAATGTTTTTAGTTGCTTTTTTAGTTGGAACAATTACAGAATATTCTATAAGCTTTTTAGCAGAAGTGATTTTACATGTAAAATGGTGGGATTATTCAGAAAATTTACTAAATATAAATGGAAGAGTATGTTTGTATTATTCAATATTTTGGGGATTTTTAGGTTTGTTCTTGATTAAAGTTTTAAATCCAAGAGTAAATAAATTATTAGAATATATTAAGAAAAAGATTCCTGAGAAAAAATTGGGAATAATAGTAAAAATAGTAATAATATACTTTATAATTGATTTATTTATGACATGGATCTCAATAGATATGTTTACAACAAGAATGATTGCTAAAAACGATATTCCAGTGAAAAATAAAGAAGCGATTATACAAAAATATGATAAGATTTATTCAAATAAGCCATTAGCTGATTTTATTTATACTTTTTTTGGCGATGAAAGAATGATAAAGACATATCCTAATATTAAAGTACAAGATGAAGAAGGAAAACAAATATATTTAGATATGTATTTAAAAGATATAAAACCATATTTTATAAAAATTTATGATAAAAAATTATATTAGAAACTGTATTAAAAAAATTATTAAGGGGGAATAAAAATGACAACAGTTGAAGATTTAAAATGGAGAGGATTAATAAAAGATATATCTAGTCCTGAATTAGAAGAAAAATTAAATAAAGGAGGACTAACTTTCTATATTGGAACAGACCCAACAGCAGATAGCTTACATGTTGGACATTTATCAAGTTTTTTAATTTCAAAAAGATTAGAAAAAGCTGGACATCATCCAATATTACTAGTTGGAGGAGGAACTGGTTTAATAGGAGACCCAAGACCAACAACAGAAAGAGCAATGGCAAGTAAAGAACAAGTACAACATAATTTTGAATCATTAAAAAAACAAGTAGAAAGTATATTTGGATTTGAAGTTGTAAATAATTATGATTGGATAAAAGATATAAATGTATTAGATTTCTTAAGAGATTATGGAAAATTCTTTAACATAAATAATATGTTAAATAAAGACATAATCAGAAGAAGATTGGAAACAGGAATTACATATACAGAGTTTTCATATACAATATTACAAGCATTAGATTTTAAATATTTACATGAAAACAGAGGTGTAGATTTACAATGTGCTGGATCTGACCAATGGGGAAATATTACATCTGGAATTGATTTAATTAGAAAATCAACAGGTGATGAAGTATATGGATTTACAATGCCACTTGTTACAGATTCACAAGGAAAAAAATTCGGAAAAAGTGAAGGAAATGCTTTATGGTTAGATAAAGAAAAAACTTCAAGTTATAAATTATATCAATTCTTTGTTAATGTTGAAGATAGTATGGTTATTGATTATTTAAAAATTTATACATTCTTATCAAAAGAAGAAATTGAAGAACTAGAAAAAGAAAACAACGCTCATCCAGAAGAAAGAAAAGCTCATAAAGCGTTAGCAAGAGAAATAATAACATTTTTACATGGAAAAGAAGAATATGAAAAAGCAGTAAGTCTTGCTGAACACTTATTTAGTAATAACTTTAAAGATTTATCTAAAAAAGATATAGAAGATTTATTTGGAAATGAAGATATTAAAAATGTAGAAACCAATAAAAATATAGTAGACTTTTTAGTAGATATGCAAGTTGTTTCTAGTAAAAGAGAAGCTAGAGAATTTGTTTCAAATGGAGCTGTTTCAATTAATGGGGAAAAGATTAATGATTTAAATACTACAATTGATGATTCATTCTTTATTGAAGATACATATATAGTTGTAAAAAGAGGAAAGAAAAACTATTATATAGGAAAGAAATAAAAAAATAAAATAATCTGTTGTTTTGACAGATTATTTTATTTTTTCTTTAAGAAAACTCTTTTAACATATAATTTATTGGCAAAAGATTGTACAACATTTCGTAAAATGTAAATTTCTTTTGTCATTAATTCTCTACGAGGATAATCTTCTCCGGCAAAAGTTAATTTTATTGCTTTTTCTAATTCATTACAAAAATGATTATAAGCTTTGGCTGGGGAAGCGGTTGCTATTGCTAAACGTATTAATTCAGAAATATCACTTATTGGATATACTTGTTTTAAAATACAAACAACAAATAAATAAGCAATATGTTCTTTATTATATTTTTTATTTACTGGTGGCTTAATAAGTTTATGTTTAACATAGTTATTAATCATAGTTTTTGTTATTATTTTTTCATCATCATCGTTTTCTATATAATTTGATAAATATTGTTCAAGTAAAATAACTAATTGGTCTAAATATAAGTCTATACTAGGTAATTCATTCCATCTGGGAATATGGAAATTAGCTATTTCTTTGTCTTCATAAGTAAAATTAGTTTTCATTTTATCACCTACAATTACTATAAAATTAGTACTATAATAACATTTTTACAAAGATTAGTCAACTACTTGACAATATAATGAGTATATGATAATCTAGTATTTAATACCAGGTAAAAAGGAGATGGATACAAAATGCGACAAAAAGAAACATTTTTTGAATACCCAACCTTTGATAATATAAAAGAGCTTATGGAATATTCATTAAAAAAATATCCCAATAATATTGCGTTTAAATTAAAAGAAAAACAAGATAAAGAAGTAAAGTATATAAATATAACATACAAAGAATTTTTTGAACAAGTAAATAATTATGGAGCTAGTCTTTATAATTTAAATTTAGAAAACAAAAGAATTGCGATTATTTCAAAGAATAGATATGAATGGGCATTAAGTTATTTGAGTATTTTATATAGTGGACTGGTAGCAATTCCATTAGATAAGGATTTAACACCAACAGAGATTGAAAATTCTTTGGTTAAATCAAAAGCAGAATGTATTATATATGAAGATAAATATGAAGAAATAATACAAGAAATACAAGAAAAAAATACAACAAATATAAAATACAAAATATGTATGAATGATTTAGAAGAAGATAAAATTACTAATAATCATACTGATATAAAGCATTTGAAAGAAATTGGTAAAAAGATTATTGAAAGTGGAGATAGAGAATTTTTAGACTTAAAAATCAATGATAAAGAATTAGCTTTAATAGTATTTACATCAGGGACAACTTCTAAATCAAAAGCAGTAATGTTATCACAATATAATCTAGCAAGAAATATATGTGATATAGGAAAAGTTGAACCATTTAGAGATGATGACGTTAATATGGCTCTTTTACCATATCATCATACATTTGGATCAACTGGGCAATTAGTAGTTCTTGCAAATGGTATTATGACTACATATTGTGATGGATTAAAATATATAGCTAAAAACTTAAAAGAATATGGAGTTACATTTTTTATTGGAGTTCCAAAATTATTAGAATCTATGTATGATAAAATACAAAATGGTATAGAAAAACAACATAAAGAAAAAATTGTAAAAATAATGATAGCTATTACAAACTTTTTAGCTAAATTTAAAATTAATATAAAACGAAAAGTATTCAAACAAATAATAGATGAACTTGGTGGACTTAGATTTGTTGTTAATGGAGCTGCAGCACTGAATAAAGATATCGAAAGAGGATTTAATGAACTTGGTATGTTTATAGTTCAAGGATATGGCTTAACTGAATGTGCTCCTGTAGTAAGTGGAGAAAACTACAAATATAGAAGATATGGTTCTATTGGTGTTCCTATGCCAAGTGTCGAAGTTGAAATAGTTGATAAAAACGAAGATGGTATAGGAGAACTTAGAGTCAAAGGTCCAAATTTAATGCTTGGATATTTAGATGATGAAGAAAAGACTAATGAAGTAATTAGGGATGGATGGTATTATACAGGTGATTTAGGTTATATAGACAAAGATGGATTTATATTTATATCTGGTAGAAAAAAAGATATGATAGTTTTACAAAATGGTAAAAAGATATTTCCAGAAGAGATGGAAGATTTAGTAAATCAAATAGATTTAGTTGATGAATGCTTTGTTTATGGTATGCCTAAAAATGATGATTTAGTTTTATCTGTGAAAATAAAATATGATAAAGCTAAAGTTAGAAAAAAATACCCAGAAGGTTTAAGCCAAGAAGAATTGGAAAAAATATTATGGGAAGAAGTTAAGAAAATAAACAAACTGGTACCACAATATAAATATATAAAACATATGATAGTGACAGATGAAGAATTTATAAAAACAGCAACAAATAAAATAAAAAGATTTGAAGAAATGAAGAAAGTTGTACCAATTTCATAGGAGGATTTATGATAAGAACAAAATTAAAAGATAGAGTTTTACCTACATATACAAAAGGTGAAGAATTAACTAATATGATATCACATATTGTAGGTGCTGTATTTGGAATAGTTGCAACAGTTCTTTGTACAGTATTTGCTGCAGTTCATTCAAATGGATATGGTGTTGTAAGTGGAGCAATATATGGTTTTACAATGATTGTTTTATATTCAATGTCAAGTATATACCATGGATTGAGCCCTAAACTAAAAGGAAAAAAAGTTATGCAAATACTTGATCATTGTAGTATATTTTTATTAATTGCAGGTTCATATACACCATTTGCATTATGTAGTTTAAGAGAATATGATCCAGCAACAGGTTGGATAATATTTGGTATAATATGGGGCATTGCAATACTTGGAATAGTATTAAATGCAATAGATTTAAAAAAATTCAAAGTATTTTCAATGATTTGTTATTTAGTAATGGGATGGTGCATAATAGTAAAAATAAATATACTACCATCATTAATAACAATGAATGGATTTATATTATTGCTTCTAGGTGGAATAATATATAGTATAGGAGCAATATTATATGGATTAGGTAAAAAAATAAAATATATGCATTCAATATTTCATTTTTGTATATTAATAGCAAGTATATTACAATTTTTCTGTATATTATTATATGTAATGTAGTAAATTAAAA
>CAMNMV010000017.1 GCA_946545015.1 uncultured Clostridium sp. | reverse complement strand
TAGTATTATAAAATCTCTTTTCTTCATTTATTAACCTCTTCACTTGTATTTATATCTTTATTTAAATTTATTTTTTTCCATTTTCTCCAATTATAAATCAAAATTATTCCAAAAACAATACTTAATAATATTGATAATATTTGTGAAATCCTAAAATCACCTAGCATCAAACTATCTGTTCTGAATCCCTCTATTACAGTTCTTACTATTCCATATAATACAAAATATATACATGTTAATTGTCCTTCAAATTTTCTTTTATTTCTCATACTATATAAAATAATAAATATCGTCAAAGTACATATTGATTCATATAAAAATGTAGGATGAACTTGGATATAATGTCCATTTTCAGTGATTCCCATTCTTAAAAAATTATTAGTTATAGTTCCATGTGCTTCTCCATTAAAAAAGTTTCCCCATCTTCCTATTGCCTGTCCTAACGCTAAAAATGGAGCAATATAATCTAGTATATTTAATACTTTAATTTTTTTCTTTTTGCAAAATATTATTATAGTTACAATAGCACCAATTATGCCACCATAAATTGCAAGTCCACCATTTCTAATGTTTAATATCTCACCTGGATTATTCATAAAATAATCCAATTTAAATAATATAAAATACAATCTAGCACAAATCAATGATATTGGTATAACAAATACCATTAATTCTAAAATATCATCAAATTTAATATTATATTTTCCATTATCTCTTTTACAAAGTAATATCCCTATAGCAAATGCTAAGACTATTAAAACAGCATACCAATATATTTTTACTTCGCCTATATTAACTGCCACACTATTAATATTTAAGTGTAACCCTAATCCTTCAAAATTTATTTCTTGCATGTATTTCTCCTAAAAAATACGAGAGAAGAACTAAAATCTCCTCTCGATATAATTCATATTATTTGCATTCTCCTATGAACTTTCCATTATATACAGCTATAGATAAGTCTACATCTTGTTCATGATTTATTCCAAATATTGATACTTTTATTTTAACTTTAGCTTTAACTTTATATATATTATTAGCTAATTGTTCTGGTTTTTCAATATTTGATGTTTCCATTGTAAATTTAGATCCTAGAGTTGTAAATAAACTTGTTGCTGCATCTAATGCTGATTTTACTTCTTTTTCATAACCTTTTGCTTCATCATCAGAAATTTTATTATATTCATCTAAGAATTTTTCTGGATCATGATTACATTTTCCCCATGCAGCTGCACCTTTTAAATCTGTTATTTTAACTAATTCATCTGAATTTCCACTACTCATTGCTTTTACATATGTTTCCATTACTTTTTCTGGTGAATTAGAGTTCATCATCATTAATACTACAACTACTACAGCAACTATTGCAACTACTGCAACGACTCCAATTATGCATTGTTTTTTATGTGTTTTAAACCAATTTGTTTTTGGTTCATTTGTCTTTACTTCATTTTCCATAATTATTTCCCCCTTATTTTTTATATAAAAATTATATACTATTAAATATTTTTTTACAATAATTTTATTCTGTTTTTATGAATTTTGAAATTAATTAATTGACGCATTATATATTTTTACAATTACATCTCCTAATAATTTATCAAATTCTTCTTGTGTTTGATTTACATTTAAATCTTGTAATAATGCTCTTGAGAAACTTGCTATCATTCTATTATTTTTAGCTAACTTTTCTACAGCAGTATCAATATCATATCCTCCTGATAAAGCTACTATTCTTACAACACAGTCATAATCATATAGACTTAAATATAAATTTTCTTTTGATGGTATTGTAAATTTGAACATGATTTTTCTATTAGAATCCCAATTGTTTAATTCTTCAACAATTGCTTCTTTTAACATATCTTCGCATAATTCTTTTTCTGCTGAATTTATATCAACTTCTGGCTCTATTATTGGAACTAGTCCATGATCACAAATAAATTTAGCAAATTCAAATTGTTGTTTTACAACTGCTTTTATTCCTTCTTTATTTGCTTTATATATTACTGAACGCATCTTTGTTCCAAATACATTGTGTTCATTTGCTTCTTGTAATTCTTCTTCAAAGTTTGGTATTTCTTTCATAAGTTTTACACCATTTGCTTCCTCTTGTAATCCTTTATCAACTTTTAAGAAAGAAATAATTCCTTTTTTATTCCATAAATATTCTGATGTATATTCATCTCCTATTTTTGATAACATTGTTTTTTCAAATAATATAGCACCTACAATATGTTCGTTTGTAAATGATTTACTTGTAAATACTCTTTTTCTCATTTCATGAATTAAATCAAACATTTCTTCTTCTGAAGAATATTCAGTTTCATTTATTCCATATGCAGCTAAAGTCTTACTACTACTTCCACCACTTTGGTCTAGCGCTGCTATAAATCCTTTTTGATTTTTCATAATTTCTAACATTTTTTCGTTCATAATGATTTACCTTCCTTTATCTAAAATTTCATCCATCTATTATTATATACAAAACAAATAAAATATAGCAAGTATTTTTTTATAATTTTATTTTAATTTTTTAAACTAAGTTAATTTTTCGAATTAACAAATTTTTATTTATTCTACTTTCTTCGCATGTAAAACAACTCTATGATTATTGTCATTACCACATGTTGAAAGAGTTAAGATTTTATCTTCTTTACTTACTTCTACATCAAAGTCTTTAACACTTCTTTTCTTTATTACATTTATAAAATTCTCAAACTCATTTTCTTTTTCATTAAATTGTGTTTGTATATAATAATCTTCCGCTTCTATGTTATATGTTGAAAACACTTCATATACACTTTTCTCATTTTCTGTGATAAAAATTATTTTTTTATTTTCTTTATTATTGTACCAATCATCTTCTAAAGTATTTTTTAGGCTTTCAAACATACTTCCATCTCTTCTATTATGTCCATATATAATTATATTTTTATCATTTCCATTTAATTTATTTCTATAATCAATAAAAGGCCATCCTGCTTGATTATATGATTTATCTAATGTATGATTTAAATAATAACTATTATCTGTTCCTTGTACAATTGGATATTCTATATCTGTACCATTCACTTTTAAAAATGCTTTCACATCTTTATTTTTTTCTTTTAATTTTTCAAAATCAATTTTATATCTATTTTCATTATCCTGTGAATTATCAACTACAATATAAGAAGATATTTCATTTTTCATTTCACTTGTCTTATTATTTTCAATAAACCAAACTACAATCTTATATCCTGAAAAAATAATTACCCCAATAAGAATTAATTGAACTAATCTAAATAACCATTTTCCAATTCCATCTCTAGGTGGTTTTTCAATATATCTTTTACCAATTCCCTCTCTTCTCATCAAACCTTCTCCTTTTTCTTAAGTTTCTTTAAATTCTAAATAATAAACGGTTTAATTGTAAATTTAATATATCACAATAATAAAAGTCTAGCAATATTAAACTAGACTTTTTAATCTCTTATCATCATTTTATAAATTTGTTATTTTATTATTTTATTTAATAATATCTTTTATAACTTCTCCAGCAACAATCAATCCTGCAACTGATGGTACAAAAGAAATACTTCCTGGGACTTGATTTCTAATAGTACATTTTCTTTTAGTTCCTGGAGGGCAAATACAATTAGTTTTACAACTTGCTTCTTGATATTGTTCTGGTTTAATAGGTTCTTCTTTTGAATATACTACTTTTAATCCTTGTATTCCTCTTGACCTTAATTCTTTTCTCATAACTTTAGCTAAAGGACATATACTTGTCTTATATATATCAGTAACTTCAAATCTAGTAGGGTCAAGCTTATTTCCTGTTCCCATAGCTGATATAATAGGAATATTTAGTTTATTCGCTCTAACAACAAGTTCAATTTTAGCTGTTACAGTATCTATTGCATCTACTATATATGATACAGATTCATCAAAAATTTCTTTACTGTCTGGCATAAAAAATTCTTGATATATTTCAACATTTGCCTTAGGATTAATATCTAAAATTCTTTCTTTTGCAACTTCAACTTTAGATTTTCCTACAGTTTTTGTTGTAGCAATTATTTGTCTATTAAGATTTGTTAAACAAATTTTATCATCATCTATTAATATAAAATTTCCTATTCCTGCACGAGCAAGACCTTCTACTACAAATGATCCCACTCCTCCTATTCCAAATATTGCAACTTTAGCTTTATTTAATTTTTCTATTCCTTCTTTTCCAATTAATAATTCTGTTCTAGAAAATTGATCTAACATACTATCTTACCTCCACCAACAACTATATCATCTATATAGAATACTGCTGATTGTCCTGGAGTTATAGCTCTTTGAGGAGCATCAAATACAATTTTAATATTGTCTCCTTCCTGTTTTATTTTGGCTCTAGCAGAATTAGTTGAATATCTTGTTTTAACATCAACTTCTAACCAATCATTTATTTCATCAAATAATATAAGGTTTACGTCTTTAACAATTACTTCTTTTTTATAAAGTTCTTCTTCTTCACCAACTATAACTTCATTTTTTAAAATGTTAAATCCTAAAACAAATAATGGAGTTGGATGAGATATTCCTAAACCTTTACGTTGTCCTATTGTATAATTATATAATCCGGTATGTGTACCTAATACTTCGCCATTTGAATTTACTATTTTTCCTTTTCTAGGTTTTATATCTGAATTACTTTCCAAAAACTTTTTATAATTCCCATCTGGTATAAAACATATATCTTGGCTATCTGGTTTATTAGCAACTTGTAGGTTATTTTCACTTGCTATTTGTCTTATTTGATCTTTACTTTCAAAATCAGCAAGTGGAAATATAATGTGTTCAATTAATTCTTTAGGCACATTCCATAATACATAACTTTGATCTTTTCTCCCAGCATTAGATTTTTTCAGAACCCATCTACCATATTTTTCACTATATTCAGTTTTAGCATAATGCCCTGTTGCAATGTAATTACATCCCATCTCTTTAGCTTTTTCCCACATAAATCCAAATTTCATATATTTATTACATTCGATACATGGATTTGGTGTTAAGCAATTCGAATAACAATTAATAAAATCATTAATTATATTTTTCTTAAATTCTTCTTTACAATCAAATATAAAATGTGGTATTTGAATTTGATTACATATCTTTTTAGCGTCTAAATATGTATTTATATTACAACAACTACTTCCTGCATATAGTTCTAATGTTGTTCCAACTACATCATATCCTCTTTCTTTTAATAGTAGTGCTGATACTGAACTATCTACTCCACCACTCATTCCGAATCAATACTTTTTTATTTTCCATTTTAATTCCTCTATTACTTATTATTTATTTTTATTTAATATATCTTCTACAGTATGCCAAGCAAGTAAAGCACATTTCACTCTTGCTGGCATATTTGATACATTTCGAAAAGCTATTGCATCTTCTAATTTTTTTAATTCTTTTTCATCTGTTGTTTCTCTTTTTATCATTTCTATAAAAGTTTTAATTATATCTTTTGCTTCATCTACTGTTTTACCTTTTAAAGTATCAATCATAATAGAAGTAGATGCTTGTGAAATTGCACATCCATGTCCTGAAAAAGCCATATCTTCAATAATATCACCATTCATTTTTATTTCTAGTTCTATTTCATCTCCACAATTAGGATTATGTCCTATTTCACAAAAATCTGCACAACTTAATTTCTTTTTATTATATGAATTCATGCTGTGTTCCATTATTAATTCATTATATACATCTGTTAAATCATCCATGTTAGACCTCTCTATTTTATAATATATTTTTCAAACATTTTATAAGCTTTATCTAAAGCAATAATTAATTTATCAACATCTTCTTTTGAATTATAGAAATAAAAACTTGCTCTACATGTTGAATCTATTCCCATACTTCGCAAAAGTGGTTGTGCGCAATGATTTCCAGAACGTATGCACACACCTTGGCTATCTAATATACTAGCCACATCATGTGGATGTACTCCTTTTATATTAAATGATATAACGCTTGAGTGATTACACTTATTAGGAGTTAAATATAATGTTAAATAATCTAATTGTGATAGCTTTTCTATTGCATAATCAACTACTTCCTCTTCTAATTCTTGTATTTTATCATATCCAATATTTTCAATATAATCAATTG
The DNA here is from genome assembly GCA_946545015.1 of uncultured Clostridium sp. GTDB lineage: Bacteria > Bacillota > Clostridia > TANB77 > CAG-508 > CAG-269. The sequence goes on along the minus strand of CAMNMV010000017.1, from coordinate 23,443 downwards.
CAGCACCTAATCCAATTACTCCTTCAACATTTTGGGTACCCGCTTCAAATTTATTTGGAAGTGGTGCAAATGTTGTTGTTTGTTCATGTACATATTCTATCATATCTCCCCCCATAAGAAAAGGATTCATATCATTTAATATCTCTCTTTTTCCATATAATATCCCAATTCCCAAGGGCGCTAGCATTTTATGGCCAGAAAAAACTAAAAAGTCAGCATTCAATTTTTCTACATCAATTTTCATATGAGGAATACTTTGTGAACCATCAACAACTACAATTGCTCCTTTTTTATGAGCATATTTGATAATTTTTTCTACATTATTTATTGTTCCTAGTACATTTGAAACATGTGTAATTCCTACTATCTTTGTTTTATCAGTAATTTTACTTTCTATTTCTTCATCTGATAATTCAAACTCCTCATTTATATACATATAATTTAATTTAGCACCTGTTTTTTTAGCAACATTTTGCCAAGGAACTAAATTTGAATGATGTTCCATTATAGAAATAACTATTTCATCATTTTCTTTTAAATTATCTAAACCATATGAATATGCTATTAAATTTAAACTCTCTGTTGCATTTTTAGAAAATATAATTTCCTCTCTATGTCTGGCATTAATAAATTTTGCTATTTTAGTTCTTGTATTTTCATAAATTTCAGTTGCTTCCATACTCAAAGAATATGCACCTCTATGAGGATTTGCATTATAGTTTTTATAAAATTCATCTACCGCTTCTATTACTTGAATTGGTTTTTGAGTTGTAGCTCCACTGTCTAAATATGATATTTTTCTATTTTTCAATAATGGAAAATCATTTATTAAATCACTCATTTAATCTAATCTCCTATCAATTTCTTTTAATATTTGATCTTTTAGTTCTTCATCTTTTATGGTATCTAATATTCTATTAAAATTAGCTCTAACTAATAATTTTTGTGCTTCTTTTAATTCAAAACCTCTACTCATTATATAAAACAATTCTTTATTTCCAATTTTTCCAGCAGAAGAACTATGTGCTCCTTCTACATCTTCTTCTGAACATAACAACATTGGTAAAGCAATTGATTTAGCTGTATCAGATAAAAGTACACAATTTTCATTTTCTTCGCCTTTGGCTTTTTTACATCCAGTTTTAAAATCAATTGTACCTTTAAAATTCTTTTTAGCTTTATCTTTTAAAGCTCCTTGGACATCAATATTTACTATTGATTTTTCCCCATATAATTCAGCTATATAGTTTAAATCTATTATTTGTTTTTCTTTTCCTATATAAAGTGTATTCAATTCGTTTTGCGCAAAATCGCCTTTAACATTTGCATAATAATTAGTTACTGTTGCTTGTCCGCCAAAATCAACTATAGTATATTTTACATTTGCACTTTCTTCAATAACATTATCTATAGTAATAAAATTATTTGATATATCACTTAATAAATTTATGATAATAATATTTACATTTGATTTTGCTTTAGCATTCAATTTTATTATTCCATTATGATATGATTTTAAATCTTTTTCAGATTCATATTTCAATATAAATGTTGAATTTGTCCCTTCATTTGCAATTACATCAACATTTTCAATTAAAACTGTATTATTCTTATCAAAATTAAAATTGAATCTGGTTTCTTTATTTGTTTTACTATCTACTGTTATTTTATAATTTTGATTAGAATATTTATTTAATTCATTTGTTAAATCTTCACCTAAACCATATTTTAAATTTATTGGTGTTTTTATTTCTTCTATTTGAACTTTTGTTGAATTTCCTAATACTTCTACATTATTAAATTCAACTATATCTTTAACAGGTTCTAAATTACTTATTGCTATATTATTTATATTAAAACTTTTACAAGTTCTAACTGGTGTATCATTTACTTTTATATTACTCATTGTATTTTTATTATTCCTTTCTAAATAATTGACAATATACATTTGTATATATTATAATCTTTCATATGCTTAAACTAAGGAGGTTGTAAGTATGAAAATATTACGGGATGTTATAATATGCATCAAAAATTTAGTAGAATGTTCAGTTATATTAGCATTGCTTGTAGGATATATGTTTTTATTAGACAAAAGTGGGTTTCACATACTTGCAATTATTCTTACTGTATTATTTTCAATAATGCTGTTTGCAGGTTTTGTAAGTTCTGTTTGTCACCACATTGTCAAAATAAAATCAAAAATCGAATCAAGAAGTTCTAAAGAATAACACATTTTACTCTTATTTTTTACCGTAGTCACAGAATAGTCCTGATGTACAGGCTATTCTTTTTTATTTCCACTAAAATTTATTTCTACCCTATAGTTCCTTCAAGTTCAAGATTAATTAAATTATTCATTTCAACTGCATACTCTACAGGAAGTTCTTTTGATATTGGATATGCAAATCCTCTTACTATCATTGCTTTAGCATCTTCTTCTGACAATCCTCTACTCATTAAATAGAATATTGTTTTATCACTAATTTTTCCAATTTTAGCTTCATGTGAAAATTCTACTTCATCTGTTTGAATATCATTTACTGGAATTGTATCTGATACTGATATATCATCTAGCATTAATGATTCACATGACACTGATGATTTAGAATTCTTTGCTTTAGGTGATATTTTTATTAATGATCTATAAGTACATCTTCCACCATTTTTAGATATTGATTTAGCATTAACAACACTTGATGTATTTGGTGCATTATGGATTGCTTTAAAACCTGTATCTAAGTTTTGTCCTTCACCAGCAAAAGATATTCCAGTATATTCTGTTTTAGCTCCTTCTCCATTTAATTGGCTTAATGGATATAACATTGATATTTTAGAACCAAATGAACCAGTTACCCAATCCACTTGAGCATTTTTCCCTATCATTGCTTTTTTTGTATTTAAATTTAAGATATTTTTTGACCAATTCTCTATTGTTGAATATCTTAAATAAGCGTTATCTTTTACAATTAATTCAACACATCCTGCATGAAGATTTATTTTACTATATTTTGGTGCTGAACATCCTTCGATAAAATGTAAGCTTGCTCCTTCTTCAACTATTATTAATGTATGCTCAAATTGTCCAGATTCTGGTGAATTTATTCTAAAATATGATTGAAGCGGAAAATCAAGTTTTACATTTTTTGGTACATATACAAATGAACCTCCTGACCAAACTGCAGCATGTAATGCAACAAATTTATGGTCATTTATTGGTACACATTTCATAAAATATTTTTTAACTAAATCAGGATATTCTCTAACTGCTGTTTCCATATCTGTATAAATAACACCTTGTTTTTTCAAATCTTCTTTCATGCTATGGTAAACAACTTCAGAATCATATTGTGCTCCTACTCCGCCTAAAGATTTTTTTTCAGCTTCTGGAATACCTAATCTATCAAATGTATTTTTTATATCTTCTGGAACATCATCCCAAGAAGTATTTAATTTTGTTTTAGGTCTAACATATGTTGCAATTTCATCCATATTTAATTCTGATAAATCTGGTCCCCAAGTAGGCATTTCTAATTTTTGATATGTTTCTAAAGCCTTTAATCTTATCTCTCTCATCCAATCAGGATCATTTTTTTGTTTTGATATTTCTTCTATGATTTCTCTAGTTATTCCTTTTTGAATTTTGAAATCATAATCATCTTTATCAACTATATCATATATATTTCTATCAATTTCTTCTAATTTTGTTTTTGACATTTTTATTTCCTTTCGTTTTAGATTTCAATTTTTATAATCAGTAATATATTGACTTTATATGTTTTTGGATTTATAATTATAAAGTCGTTTATCAATCTTAGACTTTATGAAAAGAGGGTTTAACTATGGTAGATATTCAAATTATTCTCGTAGCAGCAATTAGTTTTCTTTTAGCTGTTTATATAGCTATATGCTTATTTAAACGGCACAAAAGGCTTAAGTCTATCAGAGACGCAAAGTACATTGCTCATTTACGAGAAGCTTCAAAAAATCACAGTTAAAAGATACCTTAAGATCAGGAATCATTTATAGGATTCCTGATTTTTCTTTCTATCTTGTCTAAAATTAAAATAAAAATTGAAATTATTTTTTATATTTACTATATCCATTATTTTCTATTTCAGTAGCTAATTCTTGTGCACCTGTTGTAACTATTTTTCCATCTACTAAAACATGTACATAATCAACTTTTAAGTTGTGTAATATCTTATTATTGTGAGTAATAATCAAAACTGCATTATTTTCATTTTTAAACATTTCTATACCTTTTGATACTGTTTTTATAGCATCAACATCTAATCCAGAATCTGTTTCATCTAATATTGCAAGTTTAGGATTTAATACAAGCATTTGTAATATTTCGTTTTTCTTCTTTTCTCCACCAGAAAAACCAACATTTAAGCTTCTTTCCATATTTTTTGGATTCATATTTAATTCTTCCATATATTTTTTTAATTCATCTTTGAATTCAAATATTTTAACTGGTTTTCCTGTTATTTTGTTTTTGGCATATTTTAAAAAATTAGTAACAGATATGCCTGGAATTTCTTCAGGTAATTGAAAAGACATAAATATACCTTTTCTAGCAATTTCATCTGGTTTTAAATCTGTTATATCTTCCCCTTCAAATGTAATACTTCCACTTACTTTTGTATATTCAGGGTTGTTTAATATTGCATTTGCAGTTGTTGTTTTTCCAGAACCATTTGGTCCCATTATTACATGGATTTCCCCTTTATTTATTTTTAGGTCGATTCCTTTTAAAATTTCTTTTTCTTCTGCATTTACATGTAGATTTTTTAGTTCAATTAATGTTTTACTCATGAGCATTTATTCCTTTCTATATATTAATTTTTAATAACTTTTCGTGCAGTTCTTCTTTTACAAGATCTGCATCTTTCCTGATTAACATCATACCCGCAATCTAAATCATAGAAATCTAAAACCTTATGTGTATACTTAGCAAGCTTATTAGTCGTTTCATCAGTAATCACAAGTTTTACTTTTTCAGCTTCTTCATTTGCTAATTCATCATCTAATCCAATTACTTCTTTGAAAAATAAATAAACAATATCATATGTTTCAAGTATTTTTTTAGCTAAATCTTCTCCTTCTTGTGTTAATTCTATTGTTCCATAAGTTTCGTAATTTATTAAACTATTTTCTTTTAAATTGTTAATAGCTTTATTAACACTTGGTTTACTACAATTCATTTTATTCGCTATATCTGTAACACGTACATTACCATTTTGTTTTTTCAAAACATATATTGTTTTTAGATATTCCTCTAACGCTTTAGAAATCATTAATTTTCTCCTTTATTATGATAATTTGATTTATAATTATTTTTTTGTTAATCTCGGCTAACATTATATAATGTTATAATTTGTTTGTCAAGGTTAACATTAAAAAAGATGCTATTTTTTTAGCACCTTTTCATTATTTTTTCTTTCTTAATTTTGCCACAAAAAATCCTTCAAAAAATTCATTTGGTTTTACCACAATTGTTCCTGGTATTTTAGTTGGAAGAAGCGGTAATTCTTTGACAAGAGTTTCTTCAATTGGTACTACTTCCACTTTACCAGTTTTTAAAACTTTATTTATAATTTCTTCATTTTCTTGTTGTAATATTGAACAGGTTGAATATACCATCGCACATCCTGGTTTTAAAATGTTTATTGCTTTTTTTAATAATGTTTCTTGTGTTTTTACTGATTTTTGCACTAAGTTTTCAGTAAAATATTTGTTTAAATTTTTATCATCAATACTTAATGTTCCACTTCCACTACATGGAGCATCTAATAAAATTTGATCAAATGAGAAAAAATCATCAATTGTTCTAGAATCCTTAACCATTACATATACACAACTTGCTCCTTGTTTATCAACATTAAATTTTAATCTTTCAGCTCTAATTTTATTCATCTCACATGCTGTTATATGTGCTTTGTTTTCTGACATAACAGCCATTTGAGTTGTCTTTCCTCCTGGTGCTGCAGCCATATCCAATATATCTTTATTAGGCTCTGGTTTCAAAATTATCGGTGGTAGCATTGATGATAAACTTTGCAAATATATTTTTCCTTCTTCATATATTTTTAATTCTTGCATCTTTTTTTCAGAAATATTTTTTACAATATATGAATTATCGATAATCGAAAATTTTTCAAATTCAATACTATTCTCTTTCAATTCTTTTTCTATTTCCTCATTTTTAGCCTTTAAAGTATTTACTCTAAAAGTAGTAAATCTTTTGCATGAAAGCCCATCTACTATACTGTTAACAACTTCTTTTTCGCTTCCATATTGTTCTTCTAACATTTTAACAAAAAATTCTGGTAATTTTTTTATTTTTTCATCATATTCCATATTACAGTTTCCTTTATTTTTATATTAATATTTTCGTTTTTCTTTTTATTATTTTTCTTTTTATTTTATAGATTATAACAAATTTATTATATATATTTCAAGTTAAGAGTAGATAAATTGAAAATATTTTTAAAATACACTAGACTTTTTTTATTTTTTAGTTTATCATATTACTATAATAAAACTAAAGAGCAGAAACAATTTTGGTTTCTAAAGGAGGATTTAAAATGTCAAAAACAGTAAAATCAATATTATTATTTTTAATTTCAGTAATTTTTATATTTTCTACATGCGCTTATGCAGTAGATTTAGATTTACCAGAAGACCCAGAAGATGAAAACACAACTTCAAACACAACTGACTCAACAAATGCAAATACAAATTCAAATTCATCAAACACAAACACAAATACAAACTCTAATTCATCAAAATCTAATACATCTTCAAGTAATTCTAGTAAAAATTCTACAAATACAAGTACAAATACTTCTAGCAGTTCTACAACTAATGATGAAGAAACAACATCTGGTTCACCTGCAACTGTAAGTAATATAAGTTCAAGCTCATCTAATAATTTATCAACAATATTAAATATTTGTATAATAGTTATTGGTATATTATTAATATTATTAGCTGGAGCAATTTTAATCAGATTAAAAAAATAATTATCTTTTATAAAACAAAAGTGTAGTTTATCTACACTTTTTTGTTTTCATTTTTATTTTATTTTTTATCTCTTTTTATTTATTTTTTATCTATTTTTACGTATATTTTTATTTAAAAAATTAATACTATAATTATAATTATTAAAAATAATTTAAATTTTATACTTAGGAGGTAAATTTATGCGTAAAAAACTATTAGTCGGTTTTGTATTAGCAATTAGTTTAATCTTCTCTTTTACTTTTTGCTTTGCAAATGATGAAATACAAAAAGCTTCAAATAGTGTAAAAAATGCAGTAGGTGGAGCTGAAAACGCAGTTGAAGGTGCTGCAAGAAACGCAGGAAATGCCATTCAAGGTGTTGGTAATACTATAAGAGATGGTATGAATAATGCTGGTAATGAAATTAGAAACAGCGCTCAAAAAACTGGTAATACGATAGAAAATGCTGGAAATCATATGGAAAACGCAATGTCTGATAATACAAATAATCAAGATAACCAAAACAATAATTCTGATTCCAGCAACGACTACACAGCAACAAGAACTTCAGGAGAAGAAACTTTTATGGGAATGACAAGTAACACATGGAGTTGGTTAATTTTAGGTATTGCTGCAGTTGCAATAATTGGTCTTGTTTGGTATTATTCTATGCAACTTAACAATAACAAGAATCACAAAGATGAATAAAATTTAAGAAAAGTATACAATATTTAATCTTCTTATGATATAATAATTATTATAGTAATAGTTTATTTTAGAATAAGAGGTTATTTTATGAATACAAAATTAATTGCCAAAAACCCTACCGCCTATCACAATTATAATATTGAAGATAAAATAGAGGCTGGTATAGTTTTAACTGGTACAGAAATAAAATCAATTAGAAATGGTAAAGTAAATTTGAAGGATTCTTATGCAATTATTAAAAATGGCGAAGCTTTTGTTATGGGAATGCATATTAGCCCTTATGAACATGGCAATATTTTTAACAAAGATCCTTTAAGAACTAGAAAGTTATTATTAAACAAACGTGAAATAAATAAACTTACAGGGTTAGTAAAATTAAAAGGCTTAACTTTAGTTCCAATTAGTTTATATTTTAAAGGAAGCTTCGTTAAGTTAGAATTAGGAATTGGTAAAGGTAAAAAATTATTTGATAAAAGAGAAGAAATTGCAAAAAAAGAAGCTAATCTTAGAATTCAAAAAGAATTAAAAAGTAGGAATATGTAAATATTTATTTGAAAATGGGCGAAAATCAATATAGATTACTCGCCCATTTGTTTTATTGTTCTACTTTATAACTTGCACACATTGATTCATCTGGATTTCCTGTATTTTTCCCTGTAACTGGGGAAACCAAAATTGCTTGAAGCTGGCACATTCCCTCTTCTTTGTTATTATAGCGGCAACTTTTAACATTACAATTAATTTCTTGTTTCATAACATACCTCCAAAGTTAATTATTAATAATTAATATTTGAACTTAACAGTCCTAATATCATCTAATATTATTATGAAACATTTTAATTTTATTTATTCTCTCTATTATTATCATTTAATTCTTCTTTTTTACAGTTTGGTAAAACATTTTCAAAACTTAGATACCAACTTATTCCATTTTTATTTTCATTGATTTGATTAATTCTTTCTTCTAATTGTTGATATGTTTTAGGCATTGGAAGAATCACAGGTTGATTTGGCACCCAATTTGCAGGAGTAGACGCTTTATTACAATCAGATACTTGTAAAGCTTGAACTATTCTTATTATTTCAGGAATAAATCTTCCTATATTTAATGGATATATAAGTATAGTTCTTACAATCCCTTTATCATCTATAACAAATACATTTCTAACAGTTTCAGTATTACTTATATCATTTACTATCATACCATATTTTCTTGCAATTTCCCCGCTTCTATCAGCAACTATTGGAAATGGAATTTTTATTCCAGTTTTATAATAAATATCATACATCCATGCTAAATGTGATGAATTTGAGTCTATACTTAATCCTAAAAGTTTTGTATTCAATTGTTCAAAAAATGGATAACTTTTAGAAAAAGCTATCATTTCTGTAGTACAAACAGGTGTAAAATCTCCAGGATGTGAAAAAAACACAAGCCATTTTCCTTTATAATCACTTAATTTTATCTCTCCATATGTAGTTATAGCTTCGAAATTCGGTGCCTTTTGTCCGATTTTAACATTTCCATTTTCTAATAATTCATAATCCATAAAAATAAAACTCCTTTTCATATTTCAATATAAAATAAATTTTTATATAATATGATTAGAGTTTTACTTTTGTTATTCTTGTTATTTATATTGTTCTATTTTCAACTTATTATTTTTATATTTTACATTCTATATTCTATATTTAATAAGACTTCTAACACATTCACCTGAATCATTCTTTATTAGCATCTTAACACTATTATCATCTTTTTCTTTTTTATACATTTTTAAACTTGTATTTTCTGTACTTTCTGACATAAAATGTAATTCAAATTCTTCTATTTTTTTATTATCCCAATAGCTGTTTTCAAAGCTATTTAATAAATATTTAACATACATTGAATTATTTACATGTTTCGTAAAATCAATATCTAATGCTCTTGCTTTTTCTTCATACACAAAATCATTTTCATTAAATTCTTCATTTAATAAAGTAAATTTATCTTCAAAAATTGATTCACCTGGTTCAAAATCCTCAGGAAATGAAACTGTTGATATCTTTCTTATACTTCTAGATGTTAAATCAATAACACAAGATTCCTTTTTATCTATAAAAAGTATATTTCCTTTTGTATCTTCACCTATAGTTTCTACTATCACGCTAGCTATTTTCTTTTTAACAATATTAGTTCTTATTACAATATCTTGATTCCATATTGGAAATTCAATAACCTTATTCTTTGATTTTGAAATAATCCAAGCAGCATTATATTTTTCTTTTAATACTAGATTATCGGAACCTATTTTTTTCCAATATTCTGTCATATTATTTTGAGCCAATAAGGAAATACTAAATAAATTTAATCTCCCATCAGTTCCACATTCTGAATAAGCTACTTTATGTCTTTTTATTAATTCGTACTTCATTTTCTTCCCCTAATTCTTCCTTTTTAATATATTTTATATGTTCAATATTACTATTTTTACTTCTTTTATCCATTGTTTCAAATGCTATATTTCTCAATTCTTCTTTTCTTTGTTTCAAATTCAATTCCATATTTGGAAAAAATGGTCCATCTATATACATTACAATTCTAATTTTATCATTATTTTTACCATAAGATTGATATGTATTTGTTGCACAAAATACAGGCACATTTAACTCTGCCGGATATCTAAATGAAACAGATTTAAACGGTCTAATTTTAGTATAATATGGCCATATATGCGCTTCTGGAAAAATTGTAACTGGATGCCCTTGTTTTATTCTTTTTTCTACCGCATCAATAAAATTTTTCATACCACTACGTTTGGTTGGAATTGGTATTGCTCCAAATGTTTGAACAAAATTTCCCATTCCTTTAATAGATACATTTTCTGGATTAACTATCATATAATTTCTTCTTGGATACAAACTATTACTTATAAAAAAAGTATCTCCAAAACTTTGCGTATGATTTCCATATACAAAAAAACCTTGTTTTTTACACTTTTTAAATTTTTCTTTTCCGATTACTTTAAATCTGAATTTTAATTTAGCATAGCCCACTTTTATAGGTATACTTAGTATTTGGTGTATCAAAAAAGAGCCTATGATCCATAATGGATTTTTGTGAATATACTTATAGGTCTCATCTATTTCACGTGGCTCTATTTTAGCTATAGAAAATTCATCATTTAATTCATCAGAATAATAAATCACTTTTCTATTATCCATTTAAATTTTCCTTTTAATTTTCACTATTTTCTTCATTTATTGCATTTTCAGCATTTATCTCTTTTTTATCATCTTGAATAGTTGTATATTCAAGTGGAATTTTATAAAAATCTTCATATATGTTTTTCCAAATTTCATAATTTGTATTTTTCATATATTCAATATTTTCTCTATCATTTAAATCATCTTTAGGATATATTGGTTTTTCAATATTAATTATATATTCTTGAATAGCAAAACCATCTTCTCCTATTATATCACTATCTTCCATTGTAATAAATATTGGAAGAACTGGAACTTTATTTCTTGTTGCAAATTTAAAAGCACCGTTTTTTAATGGTTTTGGTTTTTTATAATTCCACCACATACTTTGTTCTGGATATATTAATATAAAATCATTTCTTTGTAAAATTGTATTTACTGCTTTCATGAATTCAACCATTGTTTCTTTACTTGAACTTAACGGAAGAGTATCACAATTTCTAAAGAAGAATCCATATAATCCAGGAAAATTAGTAAAGTTTCCTTCTCTAATTACTTTATATAATTTTCTAACTTTGTTTTGCTTTGATAATCTAAATACTTTTTCGATTGCTAAAGAATCAAATGGATTAAAATGGTTACATGTTATTATTGCTCCACTATTTAGATTTATCATATTTTCCATACCCTTTATTTCTTTAATTATTAATTTATTATTTTTCAATAAATCATTTAGAAATACTTCTCCAACAGTATAAGCTATTCTGCTTTTTATTCTACTTGTTCTTTTTTCTTTTAGGTAATCAACATCTTCTTTTTGAAGTATTATTGTTGGAGGATCATCTTCTGCATCAACATCAAACATTCCTTTTTTCTCTAAATTTTCAATCTTTTCTAAAATTTTAATTCTATCTTCACTTTTCTTAACTGTTTGCTTGTTTCTAGCTTCTCGATCATCACCGACGCAATTAGCTTCAAATAAAGCTAATTCTCTTAGTGCAGTATACCTTTCAATATCTCTAGCTCTATCGATATCTCTATATTTACTTCTCTGTTCTAAAATTTGTTCATAAAATTCTGTTTGTTTAGCATATTCCCAAAAATATTCTTGATATAGCACATTATCAAAATGCCATGGTTTATATATTAGTAAATAGTGAATTATATTTAAATCTTTTTCTTTTCTTGGGAAATCTGTTGGATGAGGTTCAACTTCCCAACTTGAATCTATATATTTAATTCTACCTTTACACATTCTATTTATATAATCTTGATCCTGAGCTACAGAGAATTTAATATTTTCTAATAAATATATAAATTTTGATTGGAAGTCTATTTTTCTCATTTCACTTAAATTCATTAATAGAATTCCTGCATTAATATAATCTTTATAACTTTTCATTCCAACTACTTTTTCTGCATATTCAGAAAATTCTTTAAAAAGTCCCATTACTTCACAATGAGCAGCTCCAATCAAATTATCCTCTAAATCCACATTATACAATTTAGATATATCTCCTAATACAACTATGTCACAATCTAAATATAATACTTTTTCATATTGTGGATAAAGATTAGGTATAAAAAGTCTATAATATGTAGTATTAGTATAATAATCACGTGTATAGAATTTATCTTGCAATTCATCTAAATACAAATTTAAATCAACAAACTCTATTGTAACTTTTTTATTTTCATATTTAAGAATTTTTTGTTTATTTTCTTCACTAATGTTAGTGTATAATATCCTTATTTCATAATTATATGATTTAGATGCGTTTTTTAGCATTGATTGTAATGTCACTGCCAAATAAGGAACATAACCATCATCAACAGCAAAGAAAATAGGTATTGTTTTTGTGTTTTGACCCATTCTATATCTTAACCTCCACTTTTTTTTCGTTATTTTCAAATTTTTCTTTCCATTCAATATATTCATTTAAATCATCATCATATGCAAAACATTTTAAATCTTTATGTACATTTTCAATATGCCATTGCTTATAATTTCTTATTCTAGGATAAGGTGTTAATAATAATCTTTTGCAAAAATGACATATTACAGTTTTAGGATCATTAAATCTATGTTGTTCATTATAAATCCTTGGTAATATAAGTTTTTTTGTTGTTGACCAAAATATAGCATCTTGGTCTGCAAATAACATTTTTCTAGTTTTAATTTTATGTCTTGCTTTTTCTAAAAGCTTAGTTTCTTGCATTTTTTTCATGTTAAATAAAAGCATTCCTGCATTTATATAATCCCATCTAACAAAATAATGTCCATATTTTTCTTTAACAGCTGCATATTCATAATCTGTAATATCTGTATTATATAATTCACCTATATCTTTATTTGCCATCATATCTATATCTAAGTAAAGTAATTTATCTGGCATATTAGGAACTAAATCTGCTAATAATCTTAATAATGTATATGGTGTACAATAAGCATTTTCATTTTTGCAATTTCCAAATTCTTTTTCATATATGTCTGTAACGTCTACTTTTTGTACTTGATTTTCTGGATTTTTTGTTTTTACTACTTCATTTAGAAACTCAATTTGATTATCTTCTATTGCCACATATTCTGGTTTAACTCTTGTTAAATTCATGGTAAATATATAACAATTTATTGGTTCTTTAGTTTTATTAGTAATTGATATAAGTTCAGTTAATGCACCATCAAATACTTTTTTATTACCGCTTAATAATATATTTATCATAATAACTCCTTATTTTTCTTTTTTCTTACTTGATTTATTACTATTGTAATTCCACTTACAATCATAAAGATATAAAAATTAATTCCTCTATTTACTAAAGTTGCACTTCTTATCATATTTTCTGGATATACATTTCTGAATATTTCAACAAATGTACCTTCACTAACTCCTACAGAACCTGGAGATGGTATTCCTGAAACTGTGGCAAACAATACAGATTGCATTGTTATGATTTCCATTATGCTAGCACTATCAAATCCTAAAGCTCTATATGTCCAATAAGCAACACTATAATAGATTAAAAATTGTACAAATGTTGTTGCTAAAATTTTTAACATTAATTTTTTGTGTTTCTTTATATATTTAGAACTTTTTTGATAATTTCTTAGTTCTCTTCCTATTTTCTTAATTTTTTTATCCATATTTTTTACTTTAAAGAATTTCATTATTCTTATTAGAAGCTTCATAAACCATCTTGATATTCTTCTTGAAAATATTGATACTAGTAATATACTTAAGGCTGTTATATTTAAAAATAGTCCTATTATTAATAATATTATTAACATATTATTTAAATATTGATAATTAAATATAACACTAATAAGCGCTATAGATATTGTTGTTATTTGCATACTAGTTAAATTTATTAATAATGCTAATGTTGAATGGCTTACTGATATTCCATCTTTATGCATATAATATATTTGCATTGGTTGTCCACCAGAAGCGGCAGGAGTTATCCCACTAAAGAAGAAACCTATTAAAGCATATTTTAGATTTGTTCTAAATTTTGTCTTATTTCCTAAAAGGTGCAAGGTTCTACCTATATTTACTGCTTCTAAAGATATATGTATTATCATAGCCAAAATTCCAATAGCTATAAATAAACCATTTGATTGACCTATTATTCCTAATATCTCTTGAGGATCTTGATCTTTAAATAATATCCATAATGTTAAAGCTATTAATAAAATAAAAAATATAAAATTTATAATCATCTTTTTTGGGTTATTGTTTTTCATGAATTTTCCTCTTTTACATTTTTATACATTATACCATATTTTTTTCTTTCTGCAACTTTAAATATAATTATTTTTTCATAAAAATTTCAAAAAACTACTTATTTCGACACAAGTAGTTTTAATAAAATTTATAATCCTATTATTTCATAATTTAGTAATTTTATGCTTTTCTAACTACAATCGTTACTTTAAAATTTTTTTCATTTGTTTTTTCTACAAAAATGTCACCATACATTTTAAGCATCAATTGTTTACAAATATATAATCCAAGCCCACTTCCGTCTTTTTCTTTAGAATTACTTCCTCTATAAAAGGAATCAAAAATATGTGGTAAATCTTCTTCTTTTAACTCACATCCTGTATTTGTTACAGATATCAGTTTACATTCTTCTTCCTCTGCAAAATTTATTTTAATACTTTTTCCATCGCCATATTTTATTGCATTTTCCATTACATTTTGTATTACTTCTATTATTCTATCTCTATCACATTTTAGTAAACAATTATTATATTCTTCTACCACAAAATCAGTATGAATTGTTTCTAATTTATCAATATAATATGATTTTATATCTTCCATTATTTCATTTAAATAATAGCTTGAATTATTTACTGGTAAATCCATAAAATCTTCTCTAGAATTTTTAACTATTTCATTAACATAGTGTTCTATTTCAGCAGTATTTTTTATAATCCCATCTATTACTTCTTTTTTCTTTTCTTCACTATTATACAAATTATCTTTTAATGCCTTAGAATATAATCTTATTGCTGATAAAGGTGTTTTTATATCATGTGATAATGATAATATTAAAGTTTTCTTTTCTTTTTGATATTTAATCTCTTTCTTTTTATTATCTTCTAAATTTTCTCTAAGCATATCCATTCCCCAAGTAAATTTTCCAAAATACTTATTTTTTTCTTCTTTAATTGGAATGCTTAAATTACCTTTAGCAAGTTCATAAGGCATTTCTTTAATATCAGAAAATGGCTTTACAATCTTTCTATCAATATAAACATATGTAAATATTGTTAATACTCCAGCTACTATTAAAGATGTATTTATTAATATTATATTAAAATTATCACTTTTAGAATTATAAGTTACTTTATATGTTACAATACCATCCATTTCTTCACGAAATATCTCTGGTTCATCTTTTTTAGAATTTTGTAAATATAGAAAATTTGTAATTGCTATAATTAATATTTCTAAAATAACTACTATTATAATAAACTTTTTAAATTTTTTCATTCAAATCTATACCCCACTCCCCAAACAGTAATTAAATGTTTTGGCTCTTTTGGATTTTCTTCTATTTTTTCTCTAAGCCATTTTATATGTACTGTTAAAGATTGATATTCTGTTTCACTATCACTACCCCATATTGTATTAAATAAATATTCCTTTTTTAATGTGGTATTTTTGTTTTGAATCAAAATTTTTAATAGTTCACATTCTTTAGTAGTTAATTCATATTCTTTATTTCCAACATTCAAAATACTTTTTACAATATTTAATTTTAATTCTCCCTCTACAATTTGTTCTATATCATATCTTCTTTTAAATATACCTTTTATTTTTGCTATTAAAATATCTATATCTATTGGTTTTTCTATGTAATCATCAGCACCTAATATTATGCCATTTAATTTATCCTCTTTATCAGTTTTGGCACTTAATATAATTATTGGTGTATTAGATGTTTCTCTTATTTTAGAACATACATTAAATCCATCTATACCTGGAAGCATTATATCAAGCAAAACGAGTTTTGCTCCATACTTTTCATATAAAGATAAGGCTTTTTCTCCATTATCAGCTACACTTACAATATAATTTTCTTTTTCTAAAAAATCTTTTAATAATGTAGCAATTTCTTTATTATCTTCAACAATTAAAATATCTATCATAACACTCTCATCCTTTTGAAATATTTTACTATAGAAATGTACAAAAAGCAAGATTTCACTTAGCATTTGGATTACTTTTAAAACGCAAAAATCCAATCGGCATTATATAGAACTCTTGTTTTGTATGTGAAAATGTGGTATAATTATTATATAAGCAAGAGGTGGTAATAAACCTCACAATCCATTAAGACATCATTAGGAGGTAACTATTATGAAGGGAATGGATATTATATTGGTTGCAGGTATTCTTATCGCGTTTTTATTGTTTTTTGTTAGTTTCAAAGATCTAGCCAAAGACAAAAAAGAATCACGACTGAGTGTAAATGAAAAGGCCCGTGCTATCACAATGAGAAACATGGGATATATACACTTCATCGTATATTCTAGTATTCTGATCTTCAGGATACTTCAGCGCTAGCAACCTAAACAGGAGGAGACTTCAAAGTTTCCTCCTGTTTTTTTATGCAAATATGAATAAATGATTAAAATATCATTCTACCATCCAAGTTCTAGTAACCAATTATTTAATTCTCTTTCTCTTTCCATTTCTTCTTTTTCATTTGACGCTTCTTTTAATTTATATTCTCCGTGAATATTTCCATCAACTATATATAAAACTCTAGAACATCTTGCTGCAATTTTGGCATCATGAGTTACCATCATTATTGTAGTTCCTTCTTTATTTAATTTCAATAACTCATCCATTACCTCTTTAGAAGATGTACGATTTAATGATCCTGTTGGTTCATCTGCAAATATAATTTTAGGATTATTTATCATACTTCTACATATACATGCTCTTTGTAATTGTCCACCTGATACTTCATTTATATCATTATCTGCAATTTCAATTATTCCAAGTTTTCTCATTAATTCTTCGCCATGTTTTATTTTTTCTTTCCTTGATATTTTATATTTTTTGCTTCTCATTGCTGGTAATACAATATTATCTAATACTGTTAAATTTTTCATCATATACATTTGCTGAAAAATGAATCCCATTTCATTTAATCTTATTTCTGCTAATTTTTTATTTTTTAATTTTGTAATATTTTTTCCATTAAATTTGATATCACCACATGTTGCATCATCCATACCAGAAACTGTATATAATAATGTTGATTTTCCAGAACCTGATGGTCCCATTATTGCTACCATTTCCCCATCTTCAATTGAAAAATTAATATTTTTTAATACATTATTTTGTCTTTTGTTAATTACATATGTTTTACATAAATCTTTAACATCTATTATTTTTGACATTTTATTATCTTCCTTTCTCATTATTCTATATTTGCAGTATCACTGCTCTTAATTTTCTTAGTTGAAAGTGCTGCAATAAATGCTGTAATTATTGTTACTCCAAGCACTATTCCCGGATATACTAAAAATAGTTTTACCGGATTAATTAAGAAATTAATATCATTTGCTCCCATCATTCCAAATACTGGGTTACACCAAGCTTTTGTTATTGGAATAACGAATATTGCTGATAAAATTTCTGCAATTATTGTCGCTATCATAAATCTATATACATGCCATTTTATTATTTGAATATCTTTAAATCCAACTGCTTTTAATAAAGCTATTTGAGATTTTTCATTTGTTACAAATGATAATTCCATAAGTAATGTAACAAGTATTACTACTATAATTGTTATTGTTAATAATAAATATTGTACTGCTTCCATTGTGTCAACTACTCCAATACAATCTGCAATGAATTTTTCCGGATTGCATACATCTTCTGTATCTAATATTTCTTTTAATCTTGTAACTCTGTTATTTATTTCTTCATCACTTGGATTATCCTTGAAATCTACTTGAAACCATTGAGAACCAACTAAATTTTTAGCATTGTCTGGTGCTTTTTCATTTAATCTTATCAATTGTCCCATATTATTTAATGATTGGAAAATAGCTGTTACTATTAATTCTTGTTCTCCATCTCCAAAGTCTATTTTTATCTTATCTCCTATTTTTGCTTCTAACATATTTGCAACTTTATCTGTTATTGCTATTTCATTTTCTTTTATTGGTGCAATTCCTTCTTGATATAAATATTCGTCAGCCTTTGAATTTACCCCTTGAATGCATTTAATATTGTATGTAGTTCCATTAAATGACACTTTATAACTATATAGTAATTCTATGCTCAATCTTGCTGGCATTTTGTTTTCTTCAAATGTTTTTTCATATTTATCGATCATACCTTTTTTAAATTCTTCTATCGATGGATATTTAAACATATCCATCGCATTGCTTGGATTAAAGTATGCATCACACTCAATTCCAAAAGTTGATTGTAAATTTTTACTTTTCATTGTATCTGTTGTTATTACAACTCCTAATACAAATATTAAACATACAAATAATGAAATTATTATTGTTATAAATCTTCTAGGACTACTCAATATGTCATTTATTGCCATATATAAATTTAATCTAATATGACTATTTTTCATTTTATATATTGTTTTTGTTTTATATCTTTCTCCTGTTTGACCATTCCTTATTGCATCTACTGGTGATGCTTTTTTTACTTTTTTTGTATAAAAATAAGCAAATAATACTGTTACAATTACTATAAATAATGCCCCTATTACATTTAGGCCAAATCCTGTTGTATTTCCAAGTACCATATTTTTAGTTGTTGACTCTATCATCATATTACCAAATGGTACACTTAAGAATCCTCCTATAATCGCTCCTACAATAGCTAATGATAAGTATTTTATAATATATAAATTTCTTATCTTTTTATTATTTATTCCTATAGCTTTCATTACGCCTATTTCTCTATACTCTTCATTTAATGTAAACGTAATTGTAAATTTTAATATTAATAATGCTACAATTACTAAGCATACACTTATGATTAACACAACGAAAGCAACTATCATATCCATTACATAGCATAATTTTAGCATATCTCTTGGTCCGCTAAATATTACTGAAGTTACTTCACTTAATGCTTTTGATATTTCATTTGGATTATCAGTTTCTACATAAAAAATTTTGTTTCCTAAAGCTGCTACATTTTCTCCATTTTCTTTTTCTTTATAAAAAGCATCATAAATATCTTTATAATCTTCTTCACTTACAAGAAATCTTTTATTTCCCATAAATTTTGAACCTAAAAATGCATCTTTTGCCACTCCTGCAATTTTAAAATCAGTTTTTTTATTTTCTAAATCCACTGTTATATAATCTCCTGCAGATAGGTTATTATCCTCTAAAAAATCTCCTGTTATATAAACTTCGCCTTTTTTTATATTTGTTAATACATTGTCATCTTTATCAAAAAATTTCATACTCGAATTTTCTAAGCTTTGGAAAATAATATTAAAGTTTGTATCAACTTTTTCTCCTTTTATTTTTATATTATTTTTTGTGCCTAATATACAAGTATCATATTTGTAGCTCTTTACAGTCTTTTCATTGTCTAATACTTCAAAGATTTCATCATTATTTGTTGTAATAATTGCATAATCCCCTACTTCTGCTTTGTCAAAATAGTAATCTGTTCCATTCATTACTGTTACTATATTATTTAGCCCACTTGCTGAAAATATTGATGCTAAAATAATAAATAATAATAATAATATGTTCATTACTTTTTTCTTTTTTAAGTCTAATTTTAAAATTCTAAAAAACATTTTCTTTCCTCCTATTTTCTGTTTTTCTTGGATACCCGTAAAAACAGATTTTTCTTAATCTTGATTTATTATACAAATTAAATTATTAAATAATCATTAAATAATTTTAAAAATTTAATTTTTTATTTTTAGTTTTTAAAAAGCGTTATATATTATTAACATTTATTACCATGCAAAAAAGCACAAGGTTAATTAACCATTGTGCTTTTTTTGCTAGAAAATAATTCCTCCGTTTTGATTAATGAATTTTTCGACTGTACTGCCTATACCTATGATTGCATCAATGTGGCCAGAGCCATAAGAATAGTCCTCTGTCATAACAATCAATATGTATTGGTCATTTATTATTGCACAATCTCCAGCTGCTGGATAATCAAAGTCCTCATCAGTCCATCCGGATTTTTGTATGTAAGAATAACATCCCGTCATTCCCCAAACCAGATATGCATAATCTGTTCCACTTAAATCATCTCTAAGTGTTTCAGAATATAAGTTACCACCATTTATATAATTATTAATGGCAACCCATTCGCATTTTCTCTGCTGTATGCTTGCTCTGCCCCATTTTAGCATATCAGATTCTCCTCCTAATGGAATAATATACTGATAGAAGCCAGATATTGGGTAATAATCTGTAAGCATATTAAATGCAATGTTGTCTGATACACTCAATAACAAGTATACCAAATCACCAATGCTGTAGCTAAGATTATCTTGGTCAATGTAATTAATTATAACACCGCTTCCACTATCATAGTGTCTACTAGGATCATAATCAATATATGTTGACCAGATATCAGTTTTTTTCCATTCAGCTGTCTGAAGTACATATAAAGCATATGAGGCCTTTACTGTACAAGCTGAATTAAAAGTCATATTGTTTGGCATATTTGAACTATATTCATAGCCAACTGTACCATCTAGCGAATATAATCCTACACCAATATGCATATTGGGATAAACTGATTCGTAATACTCTACAGTATCCATTATGCTTTGAGGCAGATGCTCTATCTTCTCATCGCTTGGTATACTGGTAAAACTAGAATTAGTATCATCAGCTAATGGTTCTTTTTCACTATCAGTTATTTTGGCAATGTCATTTGCATGATCATCACTCTCTACAACTAATGTGGCTTCAGACTGTGTATCAGCTTTGCTTGATACTTTCCTTGTAAAGTTCGTATCATTTGCATTGCTTTTTTCACATCCTGCAAGAAAAAAACTCACGGCTAGTGCAACAATGGCACTGATTATTCTCCGAACTTTCATTACGAAAGCCCTCCCTTCAAAAAAATTTCAAAATTTATTATACCATAAATCTATTACATAGTCAAAAACAATAGAACTCAAACTAAAAAGTGCATATCTATTTGATATACACTTTTATTTATATTATTATACTTTCATATCTATAACGATATCTATTTTATATGCTATTTTATTTTTTCTCCATACCATCATAACTTGGTGAATATTTATCTGTAGCTGTTAGCTTAAGTTTTCCATCTTTTATTTCATATTTATATGTTTTGGCTTCTCCCCAAGATTCTAATGAGATTTTAACTTCTCCATCTTTTACTTCATAAGTACCATTTGAATTAAATCCATATTCATTTGAATAATCAACTTTTCCATCACCTTTAAATTCAAAAGTTGTATTTAATCCATCAGTTGTTGTTCCTTCCCATTTTCCTACAAGTTCATTTGATCCACAAGCTGTTAATAAAATTAAACTTCCTAATAGCATTACTACTAATAATGCACTTAATACATATTTTTTCATTTTAAAACCTCCTTGTTTTTTATTATTTGAATTATATATATAATACAAATTATTGTCAATTTATGAAATATGGATTTTCTTCATTATATAGTAATCTAAAAGTCTTTAACTCTCTCTTTTAAATCATTAAAATCTTTTAATTTCCAAGACCAATTATTATTACTTAATGTACCTGGAATATTTATTCTAGCAGATTCATCTAATCCTAGAATATCTTGAACAGTTATAATAGCAATTTTAGCTTTACACTTTTTGCAATACTGCATAATTCCAATATTAACATTTATATCATAACATTCATTTCTTCTTAAAAACTCTTTTAATCTTTCTTTATTTTCATCACTAAGAGTTTTATACCAACCATATATTGTATTACAATCATGATTTCCAGGAAATACAACAACATTTTCAGTATCATTATCATTATCAAATAAATAATTTAAGTCAATAGTAAATTGTAATATTTTCTGTCTTGTAAAATTATAATGTTCTCTAAGTCTTACCGTTTCTTCTCTAATATCTCCTAAATCTTCAATAATTAAACTATCTTTTTTTATATTCTTATCTTCAAATAACTTATCAAAAAAACCATAACTTACACCATCAGTATAATATCCTTCTTTGCCTGTCTTTCCTATCGGTATTTTGAAAAATGAATCATATCCTCTAAAATAATCTATTCTTATTTTATCAAATAATTTCAAATAATAATGATATCTTCTGATTAAATATTCATAATTATCTTTCTTCAAATTTTCTACATTATATACAGGATTATTCCATTTTTGCCCATCACTATTAAAATAATCAGGTGGTGTTCCAGCTTCAAATGTGAACTTTCCATTTTCCATTTCAAAACAATCTGGATGAAATTTAGTTTCTGCTGAATCAAATATTGGATATACAGGCATATCTCCTATCAATTCTACTCCTTTTTCATTTGCATATTTTTTTAATTCTATCCATTGCTTATATAATATATATTGTAAAAATAAGCAATATTCTTTATCTTCTTTATGTTTTTGATTTAAGAATTCAGCATACTCACATATTTCTTTTTGTTTTATAAATTCTTTATATCCTGGACTAGGTTTAAAATTTTCAAATGCTTCTTTGAAATATTTAACTTTGTAATCATCATATATAACTCTATCGATTGTTTCTCTTGGTTTTGCATCTTTTATTAATCCATATTCAATTAATTTATCTAATGAAATATAATCTTCTTCTAACGCATAATAACTAAGTGGTGAATATGGTAATCCGTCACTTGCGTTTATTGGAAGTAATTGCCAATATTTAATGTTATTATCATGTAATATATCTATAAATTCATATGCTTCATTTCCAAAATCTCCAATTCCATATTTACCCGGAAGTGAAAAAATTGGTAACAAAATCCCTTTTTCTTTCATAAAAATCACTCTTTCAT
>CAMNMV010000016.1 GCA_946545015.1 uncultured Clostridium sp. | reverse complement strand
CCCCGACCCCAGGCTTAGAAGGCCTGTGCTCTATCCAACTGAGCTACTGACCCATGTCTAAATGACAATAAATATAATAACACATAATATTTATCTTGTCAAGAGAAAATTTTAAAAAATGCTTTTGTCGAATTATGTCATACGATTTATGTTGACAAAATCGGTTGATGAAATTATAATTTTATAAAATGACTTGAAGATTTTAAGTCATTGTTATTTCAAAAGGAGGTTAATAAATTATTATTTTGAATAATATAATTTTAATTTTTAAATCAATTCTAATATTTATTTCAATTTTTATACTTGTAAGAAAAGTAATTGTATACTTATTAGCTTTATTTCTTTTGAAAAAAATATTTAATTAGTTTTTAATTTTGTAGGGAAATAGTTTCCCCCCATTATCCAATTTCTTTTTTATTATTAAAGTTTAAGCCCCAATATTAATTAATAATCAAGTTTTTTTAATTCCATAACTATTATCCCTACAATACCAATATATATTTATTTTTGAAAATTTTATAATTAAATTTATTTATGATAACTTTCGCCATTAGATATTTTAAATGCACGATAAATTTGTTCAATTAAAAATATTCTAATTAGTTGATGAGGAAAAGTCATTTTGGAAAAACATATTTTTTCATCAGCAAGATTTAATAATTTATCTGTTAAACCTAAAGAACCGCCAATAATAAATGTGATCTTACTATTTTGCATAGAGATATTTTCTATTTTTTTTGAAAAATCTTCTGAAGAAAATTCTTTTCCTTTTAAATCTAAAGCTATAATATAAGAATCTTTTTTTAGATGATTTATTATATTATCACATTCTTTAGATTTAACGTCATTTATAATTGAATCATTGGGCTTATCAGGTATCTTCTCATCAGGTAATTCTAAAATGTCTAATTTGCAATATTTCGAAAGCCTTTTTGAATATTCATCTATTGCATCTTTGAAAAATTTTTCTTTGATTTTTCCAACACATACTATATTTATTGATAACATATTAAAATCCTTTCTTTTATTTATACAATAAAAAGGTTAATAAATATTAACCTTTTATAAATTATATTTCAATCATATTTCCAGGGATATCTCTGCTTGCTACGCTTAATTGTAAAGAATTTTCATTGTAATTGCCTGAGATTAATTCTTCTACTACAGTTTTATAAGCAAGTTCTGGAAAATTATTTTCTTTACTTAAATGTCCAAGCATAGCCTGTTTTAAATTATTCTTTAGTAAACAAGAAATTGTTTTGCCAGCATGCTCATTAGATAAATGACCATTTGGACCAGCAATTCTTGTTTTTAGTGGATAAGGATATGATGAACATCTTAGTACTTCTGGATCATAATTCGATTCTAATAAAACAAAGTCGCTTGGTTCTAATTCCTTAAGAATATTAGTAGTCATATGTCCTATATCTGTAGCAATACCAATCGATTTTGAATTATTATTTATTAGAAATCCACAAGGATTAATTGCATCATGAGGTATTGAAAAAGATTTAATTTTTAAATCATTAATTTCAAAATGATCTCCAACTTCAAAATTATTAATTGCATTTTGTGATAATTTTTCTTTTTGTTTAGGCATATTATCAAGCGTTTTTGAATTTACAAAAACAGGAATATTAAATTTTTTAGCAAAAGTTCCTAAACCTTGAACGTGATCTGAATGTTCATGTGTTATAAGAATTCCATTAAGTGTTCTAGGGTCAATATCTAAACCAGATAATGCGTTTTCAATTTTTTTTGAACTAACGCCTGCATCAATCAAAAGTTTAGTATTTTCAGACTGAACAAATAAACTATTACCACTACTACCACTATATAAACTACAAAAGTTAAGCATATTTTTTCCTCTTATTCTGTTACTCTTTTTATATTTGCTCCAATTGCTCTAAATCTACCTTCAATATCTTCATAACCTCTATCTATATGTTCTAAGTTATAGATTTCAGTTACACCATCGGCACAAACACCGGCAATTATTAATGCTGCACCTGCTCTTAAATCTGTTGAATAAACAGGGGCACCAGATAATCTTTCTACACCTTCAAAAAATGCAGATTTGCCTTGAGCTGTGATTTTGGCTCCCATTTTATTTAATTCATCAGTATATTGAAATCTTGATTCCCAAATACTTTCATTAATTGTGCTATTACCATCGGCAATAGATAAAACTACTCCCATTTGTGGTTGTAAATCAGTTGGAAATCCAGGATATGGTAGAGTTTTAATACTTGCTTTTTTAGGACGTCTATCGCAATAAACTCTTATACTATCACCATAATCTTCAACTTTACCGCCAACTTCTAAAATTTTGGCTGTAATTGACTCTAAGTGTTTGGTTATACAATTTTTAAGTAATAAATCACCTTTTGTGGCTACTGCTGCAAGCATAAAAGTACCAGCTTCGATTTGATCTGGAACTATACTATATGTAGCGCCACCTTTTAATTCTTTAACACCGTTAATTTTTATCATATCTGTTCCAGCGCCTCTTATGTCTGCACCCATTGTATTTAAGAAATTTGCAACATCAACTATATGAGGTTCTTTTGCTGCATTATCAATTATAGTAGTTCCTTCTGCTAATACACTAGCAAGCATAACATTGATTGTAGCACCAACTGAAACAACATCCATATATACAGAATTGCCTTCTAATTTATTAGCTTTTGCATGAATTTTTCCTTGTCCAACTGTAACAGTTGCTCCTAATAATTCAAATCCTTTTATATGTTGATCAATTGGTCTTGCACCTAATTTACATCCACCAGGCATACCAACCTCAATTTCTCCCATTCTGCTAAGCATTGCACCTATAACATAATATGAAGCTCTAAATTTACTAGTCAAATCTAAAGGAGCTTTTGTTGTATTTATATCAGATGAATCGATAGTTATTGTATGTTTATCAATCCAGGTTATTTTTGCTCCTAATTTTTCTAATATTTCACAAGAAATTTTAACATCGCTTATATTAGGTAAGTTTTCTATTGTGCATGAACCATTTATTAGAAGAGCTGCAGGTAAAATTGCTACTGCTGCATTTTTTGCACCGTTTATTGTTACTTCACCTTTTAAAGGTGTGGGTCCTGTAATTACTAATTTCTCCAATGAAATTACCTCCATCTATATATACAAATTTAAACAAATTTAAAAAAGAGTGTAAAATAACACTCTATACTTATAAGAATATACCATAAAGAATTAAAATTGGCAAGTTATTTTTTAGCAGTTAATATATCATTATTTGCAAATAATTCTAAAAGCTTAAATTTAAACTGTATGTCAGGATTTTTATTATCTGAAATTAAGGCGAATTCTTCTTCAGAAAGATTATTTTGTAATTCTTGTTTAGATTCTTCAGGTACTATTCCAGAGGATACATCCACAAAACATAATGGAGGAAACATTACACACCACCAGTTTTGACCTTTTGCAGATCCTATTTCGATTTTTAAAGCATCATAAAAACCTGCTGGAAAAGAAATATCACCATAAGTTTTTGTAGGAAACTTAAAATTACCTATGTTTACAGTTACATCATAATCAAAGCCTTCATTCTTTATTGTATCAACAGCTATTTGCTTGAAGTCATCTATATGTTCATATGCTACTTTTATTGCTTCTTCTTTATTTGAACAATCTAAAGAAATTGAATTCATATATTTGATAATATTATCTCTTACTTTATATTTTAAATTTTGATCTTCAGTACTATCACTATTAGCAATTACATGTAATCTAAAAACGTTTTGACTAAGATCAGTAGAAATGGCTTTTGCATAAGAAAAAGCACATACAGTTACATATAAAAATAATAATAATGATAATATACAAATTATTTTAATTTTTGAAAAAATTTTCATAATTACCTCCATAGAATCTTTTAATTTAATTATTAACAATATTGAAAAAAATATACATTTTTACTTTATAAAACTAAAAATGAATTTATTGCAACAAGCTTGCAAAACGCCTAAATGTCGAAAAAAGACGATGAGTTTCTTCTAAATTTCATTGACATATAAAATATGAAATGGTAAAATTTGGAAGTCAACAAAAGAAAATTTATACAAAAGTGAAAGGAAGGTTTTATATGGCAGTAAGTGGAGAAAATTCATGTGCTTTTTACGCAAGTGATTATCATCTTGAAATGATAATGCTTCCATATATAAATACAAATTTACAGAATGATAAAAAAATTTATGTGTTTACACAAAATAATTTAGAAAATACGATGAGAATATTATTGGATAGAGTAAATATAGATAAAAATATAAAGGAAAAAGTTTTAGATATAAATTGGAAAATAGATGATGAAAATAAATATAATGATTTAATATTAAATGAAAAAAATACAAAAGAATCAGTTGTATTTGTGAAAGGAAGTAATGAATATATAGAAAAAGTGAATAAAAATTTAAGACAATTTAATGGAAGAATGAAGTTAGATATAATAGATTGTTATAACATTGATGATGTTGGAAATAATGCTGTGGACATTGTGAAATGCCATAAAAAAGTGCTATCAACAAATGTTATAAAATAGTAGTTGACTAAATAGAAAAAAATGATATAATAAGTTCATTATAAGTAATGCGATATGAAAAGGAGAGTGTATGATGAAAGATTTAGATGAAATAAAATTTGAACTAAAAAAATATGGTCAAGAACACTTATTAAATCATTTTGAACACTTAGATGAAACAAAACAAAAAATGTTATTAGAACAATTATCAAATATCAATTATGAATTAATAAATAGTTTATATGCTAATACAAAAAAACAAGAAAAAAATAGCAAAGATGTTATTGAACCAATTGAATATTTGGATAAATATAAATTAAATGAAGAATATAAAACTTATGAAACAATTGGAAAAACAGCAATAAAAGAAGGTAAATTAGCTGTTGTAACAATGGCTGGTGGACAAGGAACAAGACTTGGACATAATGGACCAAAAGGTACATATGATATAGGGTTAGATTCTCATAAATCTTTATTTGAATTGTTAGCAGATGGAATCAAAGAAGAAGCTAAAAAATATGATGTAGTAGTTCCATGGTTTATTATGACAAGTAGAGAAAATAACAAAGAAACAGTGGAATTTTTTGAAAAAAATAAATGTTTTGGATACCAAAAAGATAAAAATCTATTTTTCTTTATGCAAGGTCAATTACCAATGGTTGACACAGAAGGAAAGATATTAATAGGTGAAGATGGTTTAGTTAAAGAAGCGGCAGATGGACATGGTGGAATATATGAGGCACTTGTAAAAAATGATATGACTAAAAAAATGAAAGAATTAGGTGTAGAATGGGTATTTATAGGTGGAGTCGATAACTGTTTAGTAAAGATGGTAGATCCAGTACTTATGGGAATTGCTATTGATAAAAAAGTTTCAGTAGCTGGAAAATCATTAGTAAAAGCTAATCCACATGAAAAAGTTGGAGTATTTTGTAAGAAAAATGGAAAACCATATGTTATTGAATATTCTGAAATAACAGATGAAATGGCAGAAGCTGTTGATGAAAATGGTGAATTGCTATTTGGAGAATCACATATTTTGTGCAATTTATTTAGTGTAGATGCAATTGAAAGAATGGGAGCAAATCCACTTCCATATCATAGTGCATACAAAAAAGCTAAATATATTGACAAAGATGGAAATTTAGTTGTACCAACTTCTCCAAATGCATATAAATTCGAAGCATTTTTATTTGATGCTTTTGGCGAAGTAGATAATATGGCTGTATTAAGAGTAAAAAGAGAAGAAGAATTCGCGCCAGTTAAAAATTCAGATGATGCTGGAGTTGATTGCCCAAGTACAGCAAGAAAATTATATGAAGATTTCTATAAATTGAAGTAAAAAGTACAAAATAAAAATATAAAATAGCTAAATAATAAAAATGATAAAAGTTGTCTGTATTTATAAGACAACTTTTATTATTTTTGATATTTTTAGTTTATAAATTCTATTGTAATTTTTTATTAAATGTTATATATTTAAACAAATAGTTTTAAGGAGGCAAAAAATGAGTTATTTAGAAGAATACAAAAAATGGTGTGAAAGCCCAGAGTTTGATGAAAAAACTAAAAGAGAATTATTATCTATAAAAAATGATGAAAAAGAGATAGAAGACAGATTTTACCAAGAATTAGAATTTGGAACAGCAGGACTTCGTGGAGTTATTGGTGCTGGAACAAACAGAATGAACAAATATACAGTAGGAAAAGCAACACAAGGTTTAGCAAATTATATAGTTGAGCAAGGAGTTCAAGATAAAGGAGTCGCAATAAGCTATGATTCTAGAAAGATGTCTAAAGAATTTAGTTTACAAACAGCTTTAATTTTATGTGCAAATGGAATAAAGGCATATTTGTTTGAAAACTTAAGACCAGTTCCAGAATTATCATTTGCAGTAAGAGAATTAGGATGTACAGCAGGAGTTATGATTACAGCAAGTCATAACCCACCTAAATATAATGGATATAAAGTATATTGGGATGATGGAGCACAAATTGTTCCTCCAATGGATAAAGATATAATTTCAAAAGTAAGAAATATAGAAAGTTTTACAGAAATAAAAGAAATATCAAAAGAAGAAGCAATTGAAAAAGGATTATTAAAAATAATTGGTACAGAAATGGATGAAAAATACATCGATGTATTAAAAAAATCTATTTTAAATCCAGAAATAGTTAAGAAAAATGGTAAAGAATTAAAGATTGTTTATACACCTTTACATGGAACTGGAAATACAGTTGTTGAAAGATTATTAAAAGAAATAGGCTTTGAAAATGTATATGTTGTACCAGAACAAAAAGATCCAGATGGGAATTTTCCAACAGTTGATTATCCAAACCCAGAAGACCCCAAAGCATTTAAATTAGCATTAGAGTTAGCCAAAAAAGTAGACGCTGACGTGGTTTTAGCCACAGACCCTGATGCAGATAGATTAGGAATATTTGCAAAAGATGTAAAAACAGGAAATTATGAAACATATACAGGAAATATGTCAGCATTGTTAATTGCAGAATATAGAATTTCACAAATGAAAGAAAAAGGGATTTTACCAAATGATGGTATGTTAATAAAAACTGTTGTATCATCAAATTTAGCAGATGCGATTGCAAAAGAATATGATTTAGAATTAATAGAAGTATTAACTGGATTTAAAAATATAGGTAAAGTTATGAGAACAGCAGAAGAAAATAAAGACAAAACTTATGTATTCGGATTTGAAGAAAGTTATGGATGTTTAATAGGAGATTATGCTAGAGATAAAGACGGTATAGCAGCTGTTATGGCACTTTGCGAAGCAGCAGCTTATTATAGAGAACAAGGTATAACTCTTTGGGATCAAATGCAAAATATTTATAAAAAATATGGATATTACAAAGAAACTCAAGTATCTATAGTTAAAGAAGGCTCAGAAGGGGCTCAGATTATAAAAGATATGATGACAAAAATGAGAAATACACCTGTTAATCAAATAGGAGTAAATAAAGTATTGACATTTAAAGATATACAAAAAGATTTAGTTAAAAATATGGTGACAGGAGAAGAAAAAACAACAGGTTTACCGACATCAAATGTTTTATATTATGAATTAGAAAACGATAGTTGGTGCTGTGTTAGACCTTCAGGAACAGAACCAAAAATTAAGTTCTATATGGGAGTTAAAGGAACTTCGAATGAAGATGCAAATTCTAAATTAGAAGATTTAAAAAAAGCTATGCTAAGTATAGCTGAATAATATGAAAAGAGGTTGGATTATGGGAATAGAAAATTTAACAAATGAACATAGAAAAATTGTGAAACAAATGGGATGTTTTAGTATTTTAGAATATATGAAAGATTTAAGTGTCAGTCCGTATAATGCAACAGCACAATATTTTATGGCTCAAATGGGAGTAAGGCGTAGACAAGTTATTACACAATTAGATGGAAATTCAGTAACACTTCAAGCAGGAGCCCTTCAATGGATGACAGGAAATGTACAAGTAAAAACAGATGTAAAAGGTGTAGGAGATTTCTTTGGGAAAATGGTTAAAGGAGCTGTAACAAAAGAATCAGCAGTAAAACCAGTTTATACTGGAAATGGGACAGTAGCTTTAGAACCAACATATAAATATCTTATTTTATGTGATGTAGGTTCTTGGGGACAATCAGGTGTTACTATAGAAGACGGAATGTTTTTAGCTTGTGATAATAATGTTGAAATAGGAATAACATCAAGAAAAAATGTGTCTTCTGCATTACTCGGAAATGAAGGATGGTTTAATGTTAATCTTAAAGGTAGTGGAGTTGCAGTTTTAGAAAGCAATGTACCAGAAGAAGAATTGATAGAAGTAACATTAGAAAATGGTGAATTAAAAATAGATGGAAGACAAGCAGTATGTTGGACAACATCATTAGATTTTACAGTCGAAAGAACAACCAAAACACTTATAGGTTCAGCAGCATCTGGAGAAGGATTATTAAATGTATATCGTGGAACTGGTAAAGTATTAATGAGTCCTGTTGCCCCTACTAATTCATTATTTTCAGCTACAAATAGTGTATCATCAAAAGCGGCAGACCCTAAAAGTAATACATTAGGGGGAATTGTTGGAGGATTATTAAGTTAAATAATTGGCTAAATAAGATATATTAAAAATTAAGAAGAGGTGCATAACATTATGTTATGCACCTTTAAATGTTAGATTTTGTTAAAAAGTAATAAATGTCCGAATATTGCTGCTCCTATAAGGATTACATCAACTAATACTAATATAACGGTTAATGATTTGCATTCTTCACAAAGACCTAAGATTTTAAAGTGTCCGCAAAAACCGATAAAGGCTGCTAACATAAATCCTACACCGCACAAATTTGGTGAAATACCAAAGAATAGTAATCCCCAAAGACTTGCTAGTAGAACAGTTGCACTAATCAGTAACCACACAAATCCGGCTCTCTCTTCATGCTCTAACATTTTTCTTCCCTCCTTTATATAAGCTAAGCATCGTTGAATTGAGGAAACTCAAAGCAAATAGCAATGAGTTTACTTTATGTGTATACTTTATTATATCATAATATTAAGCACTTTTCAAATATGATAGAAATTATAACTTCCAAATCATTGTTATATGTGTTGAATTTTTTAAAATTTATGGTATAATTTAAGTGTTTATAAAATTGTGCCTATAGCTCAGCAGGATAGAGCAGTCGCCTCCTAAGCGACCGATGGGGGTTCGAGTCCCTCTGGGCACACCAGTAAACGTGCAAAGGAAGAAATATGGAAGAAAAAATTGAAGAATTAGTTGAAAAAATCAATTATAATAATGCAGAATATATTCTTGTTAGTAATGCTGTAGTTAATGATAAAAAAATTTATCATTTCTTAAATATAGAATTGATAGATTTTTTAACTGATGATGAAAAGATTAATTCAGTAGATGAAAAAAGATTCCCTAATTTTAATTTATTTTGCACAAAAGATGATTTTGGATTTAGTGTTATAAATGATAAAAAAGAGATAAAGTATTTAATGGAATACTTTAATATGATTCCAACAAATATTATAATGTCACTATTACCGGAAGCACTTACAACAGGTATATTTCTAGGGAGTGGGATTGCATATAAGAAACTTAAATATAAAGCAACAAGAATTAAAGGGGAAGAAAGAGATAAATTTATAGAAAATCAAAAAGAAAATTTTAGAAAAGTAAAAGATGAAATATTTCAAGATTTAGATTTAGAAAGAGTTTATAAAGATTTAGATAAAATTAAAATTAATGAAGTAAAAAGGATGCCTGGAAACTTTGGGGCATTTTATGATATTTCGAATAATTCTGTCAATTTTTATAAATATACATTAAACGGTGATACAAATATAGATAAGCGAACAATGTTACATGAAACAGTACATTATTTAGCTGGAAGAAAATACGGGATTGCAAATATGGTTTCGAAATTCTTTATGGAAGGTGCAACTGAAAATATAGTCGAAGATCTATATAATACTAATAAATTAAAAAGAGTTTACTTATTTGAAAAACCTCCGTATATTAAAGACGGTATAGAAGCAGCTAAGATTAGTAGTGATTTGGATTTAGAGTGCTCATATACTGGATATGTTCCGTTAATAAAGCAATTGGAATATATTACTGGAATGAAATCATATGATAGTGCAGTAAATGGTAACTCAAAGTTTATTAAAGCTGTAAATGATGAAATTGGAGTTATTCCTACTATTCTATTGTCTACTACAAGTAATCCAATGTTGAAGTCTATTGGTGTAATTAAACAACAAGAAAGATTACAAAATATGATATTAAGAACTAGTTTTGATAAAAAATTTAAAAATATTAATTCTGTAGAATCAGCAAAAGAATACTTAAATAAATTGAAAGGGTTCGAAAAATATAGAAGCCAAATAACGTATTTGAAAAGCAATGGAGACATTGAAGAAGATGGATATTTTAAAAAGTATTATGAGGAAAAGCTAGAAAAGATAATTGAAAAATATCCAGAAAATTCAGAAGATTTTGAAGAAAATGCTTATGTAGAATTAGAAAATGAAGATAATAAAGAGAGAAAACGTATAAAGAATGGTTTTAAAAAAGTGGCTAGGGCAAATATTAGGAATTATTTAGTAAAACAATGCAAAGGAGATATTGATAAATTTCCAAGAGATATATCAATATCATATTATGAAAATGATACCAATTTGGTTATATATAAGATTAATGATGAAGCCATATATACCAAAAATTATTCGAATTTTGATGATGCGATGAAGATGAAATCATTAGAAATAAAGAATCCAGATATGAGCTTTAGGAATATAATAAAACTATATTTTGAAGGTGGAAACGTTGAAAACAAAACAGAAACGGTAAATTTTACAGAAGAAGAAATAAAAAAAGTGTGTGAATACTATAAAAAAATAGAAGAAATGAGGCAAAAAATATCTGCATTAAAAACGGTTACGTTTTTTGATAAAATTAAAAATAAAATTCATAGTATGTTCAATAAAGATAAAAAAGATTCAAGTATTGGAGAAACTACAGAAAGTGTAAATAATATTCCATCAGAAGATAAAAAAACTGAATACAAATCTTGGGATTTAAGAAATTGGAAAGAAAAACAATTAGAAAATGTTCAAGGTAAACAAGAAGTAATTGCGGAAAAATCCCAAAATAAAATTGGTACATATGACAAAAAAAATTTAGAAGGTGAAGAAAAAGAATAAAGTATGAGGAATTAATATGAATGAAGAATTTATGAAAGAAGCTCTAAAAGAAGCTAAAAAAGCATATGAGAAATTAGAAGTACCTGTAGGATGTGTAATTGTATATGATGGAAAAATCATAGCAAGAGCACATAATCAAAAAGAAACAAAATTTGATACAACAAATCATGCTGAAATATTAGCTATACAAAAAGCAAGTAAAAAACTAAAGTCTTGGAGACTGCTAGATTGTGAAATGTATATAACATTAGAGCCATGTCCAATGTGTGCAGGTGCAATAATAAATTCTAGAATTAAAAAAATCTATATAGGTACTATGGACCAAAAAACAGGAGCAGCAGGTTCTGTATTAAATTTGTTTAAAGATTATAAATTCAATCATAATGTTGAAGTTGAAACTGGGGTTTTAAAAGAAGAGTGTGAAGGGATTTTAAAAGATTTCTTTAAGATGCTTAGAAAAATAAAGAAATAGGCATAAAATTAAAATAAAAAAATAAATTAATATCAAAAGTAGCTAATCATTTTAAAGGATTGGCTATTTTTTGACAAAATTGCATAAATATAGTATAATGTTTTCTACAAATGGAGGAAAATATGAAAGATAAAATTAAAGAAATAGTAAATAAAAAATCATTTCATGTAATAGTTATTTCAGTCATAATATTAACATTATTATGTATTTTAGGAATCACTATTTTAAACTATAATGAAAATGGTGAAACAAATATGCCATTTATTATTAAGAAGATTTCAGTTATAAGTACAAGTGAAGGAATAGACAAAGTTTCTGAAGGTAATAAATGGGCATTTGATATAAATCAAAATAATGATTTATATATTTATATAGACAAAAATGAAAATTTTGGAAAATCAGAGGCAATACGCAGTGTTGTTTTTGATAATTTTAATTTAAATAAACAAAAAGAAATAGGGATAACAAAAATATATAGACCAGATGCTACATCTGAAAATCAGATATTCACAAATAAAGAAGAAAATGTGCAAAACAGTATTACATATGTAGCAGGAACAGAGTCTAAATTTAAAAATTTACAAATGTTAAATCAAGGAGATGTTCTAGTACTAAGAGTTGCAAATGCAAATGTTGCATCTTATGAATCTAATCAAGAAGAGGA
Organism: uncultured Clostridium sp.; assembly: GCA_946545015.1. Classification (GTDB taxonomy): domain Bacteria; phylum Bacillota; class Clostridia; order TANB77; family CAG-508; genus CAG-269. Next base: position 17,573 of record CAMNMV010000016.1, on the reverse strand, counting down.
AATAAATCATAGTGAATTATTGAAGAAAACAGACTTAACAATGGAAGACTTAAAAGGAACATTAAATTTTGATATAACAATAAATCTTAATTCAGGAAAATCATTTAAAGGAACAATATCTATTCAATTACCAGTTGGAGATATTATAGAAAATGCGACAGTTAATACAGAAATTACAGATTTTAGTAATGTAGTGTTTAAAAGAGTAAAAAATTAAAATAAAATTAAATATTTACTTGATTAAATTGAAAATACAGTATATAATACAAAATGGTATGAAGCTTAATCTTTGTACGGAAAGTATACCAATAGAGACCTATGAATCTTGTCAGGTCCGGAAGGAAGCAGCAATAAGTAGTAAATCTTTATGTGGAGATACTTTCCGTAGAGGGATTAGGAGTCACACCATTTTTATTAATATAGAGGATGTGATAAATATGGGGTACACAGCACTTTATAGAAAATTTAGACCAATGTTATTTTCAGAAATAGTTGGACAGGACCATATAACAAGAACTCTAAAAAACCAGTTAATTGTTGGGAGAGTTGGACATGCATATCTATTTAATGGAGGAAGAGGTACTGGAAAGACTTCTGCAGCTAAGATTTTAGCAAGGGCAGTAAACTGTTTAAATCCTAAAGATGGAGAACCATGTAATGAATGTGAGATTTGTAAAGGTGCTATCTCAGGAGCGCTTACAGATATTGTTGAAATGGATGCTGCTTCAAATAACAGTGTTGAAGATATCAGAAGTATTAGAGAAGAAGTTAATTTTTTACCAACAAAAGCAAAATATAGAGTTTATATAATTGATGAGGTACATATGTTATCACAAGGAGCTTTTAATGCACTTTTAAAGACATTGGAAGAACCACCAGAACATGTGAAATTTATATTAGCAACTACAGAACCACAAAAATTACCTGCAACAATACTTTCAAGATGTCAAAGATTTGATTTTAAAAAAGTTTCTAATGAAAATATAATTAAAAGATTAAGATTTGTATGCGAAGAAAGCAATATCGAAATAACAGATGGGGCATTAAATATAATAGGAGTTTTATCTGAAGGGGCTGTTAGAGATGCACTTTCAATATTAGAAAGATGTATCCAAGATGGTGATAATAAAATAGATGAAGATAAAATTAAAGATTTAGTTGGAATACCTAAAATAGAGTTTGTACATGGTATTACAAATGCGATAGTAGAATATAATGTTGAAGAAGCATTAAATAAAATTAATCAAGTACTAGATGATGGAAAAGAACTAAGTAATTTCGTTTGGGAGATTATAAAATATGTAAAAGATATTTTAATTTATAAATCTTCAGGAAAAGTTGAATTATATAGTGAAGATGAAATTTCTAAAATAGATGAATTGTCAAAAAAAGTAGATAAACAAAGATTAATAAATTTAGTATATGAATTATCTAATTTAGAAGTTGAAATGAAAAAATCTACACAAAAAATAATAATGTTTCAAGCTGGAATAATAAATTTGTGTAATAAAGAACAAAAAGATAATTCTGCAATTGAAGAAAGAATAACTAAAATAGAGAATTATTTAAAATCTGGAAACATAAGTGTTTCAAGAAGTAGTAATATACAAACGAATACAATAGCAAGCAGAATGCCAGCAAGTAACAATACTAGAATGGTTCAAAATGTTCCAATAAACAATTCGAATGTCAATACTCAAAAAACAGTAAAAAAGAATTATCCTACTGGAGCAGATAAGTATTGGCCACAAATAGTTAATGATATAAAAACAAGTGGAAAAATAGTATTATATACAAATTTGTTAAATACAAGAGCAGTAGAATTAAATGACATGACAGTTGGAATAGAATTTCCAAATGGATTAACATCTTTTGGTAAGACAATTCTTGAAAAACAAGAAAATAAAAGAGAAATATCAAATTTAGTATCAATGGCATGTGGTAAAGAAATGCAAATAAAGTATATAACAGGTCAAAGTGAGACAAAAACTATTACAAATGAAGATACTATACAAAATTTTGCAAAAGATCAAGATATACCATTTGAAATTATAGAAGAATAAAATTTAAAGGAGGAAAATAAAATGGCAAAAAGAGGAGGATTCCCAGGAGGTATGGGAGGATTTGGAGGAATGAACTTAAATAGTTTAATGAAAGAAGCCAAAAAAATGCAAGCAGATATGGAAAAATCACAATCAGAATTAGCTGAGAAAGAATTTTCAGCTACAGCTGGTGGAGGAGCAATAAAAGTAGTAGTTACAGGAGCAAAAGTTATAAAAGAAATAACAATTCAAAAAGAAGTAGTTGACCCTGATGATGTAGAAATGTTACAAGATTTAATTTTAACTTGCACAAATGATGCACTTTCACAAGTAGACAGTGAACAAGCAAGACAAATGGGAAAATATAATATACCAGGATTAATGTAGAAAAAGGATGTATTAAAAATGTCACTATACTCACCATCAATAGAAAAATTAATAGAAAGTTTTGAAAGATTACCTAGCATTGGACATAAAACTGCTGCTAGGTTAGCTTTTTATATGTTAAATAGTTCAGAAGAAGAAACAAATGAATTTATTAATTCAATAGTAAACGCAAAAAAGAATTTAAAATATTGTAGTAAGTGTTATAACATAACAGATACAGATCCATGTCCAATATGTTCAAATCCAAAAAGAGATCAATCATTGATATGTGTAGTTGAAGATGTTAGAGATGTAATTGCTATGGAGAAAACACATGAATTTAAAGGCGTTTATCATGTATTGCATGGTTCAATTTCACCGATGAACGGAATAGGACCTGATGATATAAAAATAAAAGAATTATTATCAAGACTTATGGATAATACAGTAAAAGAAGTAGTACTTGCTACAAATCCACGAGTAGAAGGTGAAGCTACTGCAATGTATTTATCAAAATTAATTAAGCCTTTAGGGGTAAAAGTTACAAGAATAGCGCATGGAATTCCTGTAGGGGGAGATTTAGAATATACAGATGAAGTAACATTGACTAAAGCTTTAGAAGGAAGAAGAGAAATATAAAAAATATAAAAATATAATCCACAATTTAGTTATAAATTGTGGATTATTCTTTTAGTTTTTTGTATTAAAAACAATATCTATAATATCATATGATGAAAATTTATGAGCAAGTATTTTAGTACATTCTTTCATATTTGCTAATTTTTCAGTGTCTGATAAAAGATTTTCTATTTTTTCTTTAATATTATCATCTTTTCTCATCCAAATACCAATACCTTTTTCTTCTAAAAATTCAGCATTTTCTTCTTCCTGACCAGCTATTGGATTTATAATTATCATTGGCAAATTCATTGCCAAACTTTCAGAAGTTGTTAATCCACCAGGTTTTGCAACTACTAAATTAGCAATACTCATTAATTCTGGAACTTTTGTTGTATAATCTAAAATTGTAACATTTTCTAAATTCTTTTCTTTTACTATCTTTTCATAACCTTCTTGTAATTTTTTATTTCTTGCAGAAATAGCTACTACTTGTAAATTACTAGAATAATTTGCTAAAGCATCAAAGATTTTTAAAGTTCTTGCTTGAGCACTACCTGAATTCCATCCTCCAAAGAATAGTATGGTCTTTTTATTATCTTTTAAATTAAATTCTTTTAAGATTTCAGCTCGATTATATTCTTTAGTAAATCTAATTGAAATAGGAATACCTGTTGCAAATACTTTGCTTTCATCTATACCTTTACTTATTAAATAATTTCTCATTTTATCATGAGCTACAAAAAAGAATTCAGTATATTCATGCCCTACGAGCCATTGATCATGTGGGGCAAAGTCTGTCATAATGGTCGCTAAAGGAAAGTTAATTTTTCCTTTTCTTTTAAGATATGCACACATTTGACTACTAAATGGATGCGCAGAAATTACTATATCCGGATTTTCTGATCTAAGCAATTTTAATAATTTTACTGCCATCATAGCATTTGATCTTGTTGAAATGTGAGCTATTACACCCTTTTGAGAAGCATTATAAATTTTTCCCCAAGCCCAAGGTGCTTTTTTTGCCATACCTCTATATGCTGCAGTAGTGATTTTCTCAATACCTTTATTAACATATTTCATACAATCTACTAATTTGGTTTCATAATCTGGGTATTTTTCATTAATTACACTTTCTACAGATTTTGCTGCAGATAAATGTCCTCCACCATATGAAGCATAAAAAATTAATATTTTTTTCATAAAATTTCTCCTATTTTTATATATTCGATATTTATAATTTATTTAAATCAAAGTAATTTTACCATAAATTTTATAAAAAAAGAATATTTTTACTAAATAAATCAAATAATACTAAAAATATATAGATTATAAATAGGTGATAATATGAAAAAAATAATTAGTGAATTCAAAGAAGGGTATTTAAAAGCTGGAATAATACTATTAGTGTTAGTAATAGTAGCACTTGGAATAACCATATACAATAAACAGCAACAGATAATTAAAACTTCAGAAAATGAATATAATATGGCGTTTTATGAATTACTAGATTATGTTAAAGATGTAGAAGTGTATCTTGCGAAATCTACAATATCTACAACATCAGAGCAAGGTGCAGAAACTCTAACTAATGTATGGAAAGAAGCAAATCTTGCACAAGCATATTTATCAAGGTTGCCAATAGAAAGCCAAGAGTTGGAAAAGACACAAAAATTTTTAAATCAAGTAAGTGATTATAGCTATTCTTTATCTAGAAAAAATATTAATAATGAAGATTTAACTGATGAAGATTTGAAAAATTTAAAAGATTTACATGAATATAGTATTGAATTGGAAAATACTTTAATGCAATTATCTGCAGATATAGATAGTGGAAGAGTTAGCTGGAAAGATTTAAATCAAAAAGATGATATAAAATTTGCTAAACAGGTTGATAATATTTCAAAAGAAAGTTTTAGTAATATGGAAGAAAATTTTCATGAATATTCAGGGTTGATTTACGATGGAGCATTTTCAGATCATATAACAAATCAGGAAAAAAAAGGACTTACGGGAGATGATGTTGATGAGGATACTGCAAAAGAAAAAGTTCAATTTTTTGTAGGAAAAGATAATATTGAAAAGATAGAAAACTATGGGCTATCACAAAATGCAAATATTGAAGCATACAATTTTTTAGTACAAACAAAAAATAGTGAAAGTATTAATATTGCTATTTCAAAAAAGGGGGGACATATTGTATATATAAATTCTAATAGAGAAGTTAATTCTGAAAATATATCATATGATGAAGCAAATGAAATAGGGAAGAAGTATTTAGAAACAAAAGATTATAAAGACATGAAAGAAACATATTATTTAAAACAAGATGGAATTATAACAATAAATTATGCATATTCACAAAATGGAGTTATAATGTATCCGGATTTAATAAAACTAAAAATTGCATTAGATAATGGAGAAGTTCTAGGATTAGAATCGACAGGGTATTTAAATAATCACATAGAAAGAGAATTGCCTAAAATTAAAATTAGTAAAGAAGAAGCGAAAGAAAAATTAAATAAAGAACTAAATATAAAAAGTGAAGGGTTAGCAGTTATTCCAACAAAATGGAAAAGCGAAATTTTTTGTTATGAATTTAAAGGTAATATAGATGGAGTTGATTTTTTAGTTTATATAAATGTAGAAACGGGAAAAGAGGAAGACATTTTAGTTATTAGAGATACTCCAAATGGAATACTAACAATGTAAGAGTATAAATAAATGTAAATTGAAAAAAGAAAGAATAAAAAATAAAGTATAAAATAATAAAAAAGAAAATTGTTTATTCAAAAACAATTTTCTTTTTTAAATTAATGTCTTTTATAAGTATCTCTTGAAAGTAGTGTTTGATCAACAATTTGACCATTTTTCTTTAAGATTTTATATGTTTCAGAATTTGTGGCATTTGCTGTTTGACTTGTTATTCTTGAATATATTTCTACATCATAATCATTTTCATTTCTAAGACCTAATATTTGGAAGTTTGCTACACCACCACCTACAGAACATAGGATTTTTATAGGATAATCTCTGTTGTTTTTAAATTTGAAATCTAATGCACCATATACAACAGTAGCATCTCTACCAGCTCCAACATATGATGGTACAAATTGATGATTTGTTCTTTCAATGATTTCTAGGTTAGCATAAGCAACAGCATTATATAAAGTTGTTGTTATTTGACAAATACCACCACCTAAACCATCTTCAACTCTTCCTTCAACATATATAGGAGCTTCTTTATAACCAGCGGCGATTGTTCTTTCTCCTACTACTTGATTGTAAGAAAATGTTTCACCAGGCATAAGAACAGTACCATTAATTTTACCAGCTGCAATTATTAAATTTGTAGTTCTATTGTAATTACTTGCTGCATAATATGTTGAAAATTCAGAAAGTTTATCTGGAAATGCTTCTGTTCCAATCATATTAGTTGTAAAGCTTGGATATATAACTTTTAATGGAATTACACATTCTTGATTATCTTCTTCTAATTTTGCTTTTGCGTCTTCTAGAGATATATCAAAATCCACTCCGTTTTCACTCGGAGTAACAGATAATGGCTCTGGAGTAAATTTTGCATCCACAGCTTCTTTATGTACTTTTTCATAAATTTCATCAATATTTAACTTTTTAGGACTAGCATGTTTTGTAATGATTTCGATTTTTCTATTTGCTAAATCTAAATTTTGTATATGTTTTTTTAATACTTCTTTCATTGCATCAATATCGATTACATTACCTTCTTGCCCTTTATTTAATATAAGGTTATTTCCATCGATATAATAACCACTTTGAATGACTTTATCAGGTAATTTTAGTGAGATATCTTTTAATAAGTCTGTAAGTATATCTTCATCAATAGTTAATGTTGGTTCAACATTTTTATTATTGAGTATAATTGATAAAATATCAAAACCATTTGAAATAAGATTTCCACCTCTTCCTAAGTCATATGCTGCATCTATTGCAGAATCAACATCAAAAGAGATATTTAATTCTTCAGTATTAAGGGTTGCTTCATAATCACCATGTGATAAAACAATTTCTTCAGGTAAATTGTTTTTTACATATGCGTTAATCTTATGTTTTGCATCCTCTGGTGCCATATTTGAAACATCAACACCTTTTACATATACACCTGAAAAGATATTAGTATTACTATTCATTATTATAGAAAATATAAAAAATATTGTTAGAATTATAATAAGAAAAACAGCTAATAAAATTCCAAATATTGATACAACATTTAAAGCTTTTCCAGCTGTTTCAGTTTCTAATACATTAGAATTAGTATCAATATTGTTCTCATTTATTGGCTTTTCATTTTTTATTTCTTTATTTTTATCTTTATCTTTTTCTATTTTTTCATTTTCAACAGTATTTTTTTCATTTTTTAATTCATTTTTGTTTTTAGGATTATTAGTAGTTTTAGTATTGTTTTTATTTGCGTTTGCGATATTGTTAATGCTATTATCCTTATTGCTTTTGTTATTAGTACTTTTAATATTATTGTTATTATTAGCTACTTTTTTTGTGTTTTTTATATTTGGATTAGATTTTTGTGATTGATTACTTTTGGCTTGCTTCTTAGTATTAGCAGTAGATTGTTGGTTTTGTTTTTTTTCATCGTCCTTTTCTTTAACTTTATCTTTAACCATAATATTCTCCTCATTTATTTTCTATTATATTATAACATATTTTGTAGAAAAATGTAGAGTAATTTTTTATTTTTCAAACTTATTGCAAAAATATGCTATTAAGAATATAATATGCATATAATAAAAAGAGGTGTAAATATGAAAGAAATACTAGTAAAAGATGTTTTGAAATTAACAAACGGAAAATTAATAATTGGAAATGAAGAGGAAAAATTAGAAAATTTTTCAAAAGATACAAGAATAATAAATAAAGATGATGTTTATATAGCAATTAAAGGTGGAAGTTTTGATGGAAATAAATTCTGGAAAGAAGCTCTAGAAAAAGGTGCAAAAATTGTAATAGTACAAGATATTGATTTTGGAAAAGAAGATTTATCAAGTTTTGATGGTAAAACTATAATAGAAGTAGATGATACATTAGAAGCTCTATATAAAATAGCAGAATATAAAAGAAGTTTATATAATATTCCGGTAATAGGAGTAACAGGAAGTGTAGGAAAAACAAGTACAAAAGATATAATTGCAAGTGTTGTTTCACAAAAATATAAAACATTAAAAACAGAAGGTAATAATAACAATAATATAGGGCTCCCATTTACAATATTAAGATTAAAAGATGAAGAAGCGGCTGTAATTGAAATGGGGATGAATCATCTTAGAGAGATAAGTCTTTTGACTAAAATTGCAAAACCAACAATTTCAGTTATAACAAATATTGGAACATCACATATTGGGAATCTTGGATCAAGAGAAAATATTTTAAAAGCAAAATTAGAGATATTAGAAGGAATGGAAAAGCCATTACTTGTCATAAATAATGATAATGATATGTTACATAGATATTATGAAGAAAATATAGATAAACTTGAAATGCATACTTATGGGATAGAAAATGAAAGCGATGTTATGGCTAAAAACATTGTTACTGAACAAAATTCATCAACATTTGAAAGCGTAGTAAATGGTGAAAAACTAGGAATAACAGTTCCTGTTGGTGGTAATCATTTTGTACTAAATAGTTTATGTGCATGTAAAATAGGAGAATTATTAAATATAGATAATTCAAAAATAAAACAAGGAATAGAAAAATTTGAATTAACAAATAAAAGAATGGATATTACTGAATTAGAAAATGGAATAACAGTAATAAATGATGCATATAATGCAAGTTTTGAATCTATGCAAGCATCATTAAATTATTTAGCAAATTTAAGTAATCCTAGAAAAATTGCTTTTTTAGGAGATATGTTTGAGCTTGGAGAATTTTCTAAAGAATTGCATGAAAAGGTTGGAAAAGTAGTTGCTGAAAATGATATAGATATATTAATATGTGTGGGTGAAAATGCAAAATATATTTATAATGGTGCAGTAGAAGCAGGAAAAAATGAAAATGCATATTATTTTGGAGATAAACAAGAGGCATTGGAATTTTTAAAAAATATAATCAAAGCTAAAGATGTGGTAATTTTTAAAGCATCGAATGGCATGAGGTTTTTTGATTTAGCTGAAAAATTTAATGTTTAATATAAAAAGTATAAAGAAAAGTGAAAAAAATATACATAAAAATGAGGAAAAAATAATGGATGAAGAAATAAAAATTGTAAAACAAAATAATAATTCTAAAATTGAACAAAAAAGATGTCCTGATTGCGGTTCAACAGATATAGAGTTGAATCCAATCACAGGAAAATTAAGGTGTAATTATTGTAAATATGAGTTTGAAGAGAAAAAAGTTGAAGGATTTGTTAAAAATATTGGCGAATTACAAGGAACAGTAATCGGAGCAGGAGCACAAAATATACAAGAAATGGCTAATGGTATTATCACTTGCAAGTGTTCAGGGTGTGGAGCGGAAATTACACTAAATGCAAACGAAGTAGCATTTACAAAATGCCATTGGTGTCATACAGGCTTATCATTAAATGAACAAGTTCCAAGTGGAATAGTGCCTGACGCAATTCTACCATTTAAGGTGAGCAAAGAAGAAGCTTTTGAAGATATGAAGAAAATAATCGAAAAGAAAAGCTTTTTTGCAAAGGAAGATTTTAAAAATAATTTTAAAATAGATAATTTAAAAGGAGTATATTTACCATATATGATGCTTGACATTAATGGACATGCTATATTTAAAGGAATAGGTGGTAAAATAGTAAATACACATACATATACTTATACAAAACAACGAAAAACTTCTGGAAGAAATAGAGAGATTACTTATGAAAATTATGATTGCGAAAGAGAAGAGTATGATATAGATTTATATGACACAGAACGTGAATTTGACATACAAATAAAGAATTTATTAGAAACGACAGATTCAAAACAATTAAATTGGAAAAAAGTAAAGAAACAAGATAGAGCAAACTTCGTATTAAGTACGCTAATGCCATTTGATGTTGAAAATTGTGTTGGATGGGATGCGACCTATTTAAATGGATATTCTTTAGAAAAAAGAGATACTAATATTTGCGATATATCAGACAATATGAAATTAAAGGCAAAAGATGTGGCAAGGCACAAGATTAATAGAGATTTAGACTATAATGCTGGTATCAATTGGAAACAAGAAGAATTTGAGATAAATGGTCAACAGTGGAAAACGGTGTATTTACCAGTTTGGATATACTCATATGTTCAGGAAACTAATAAAGGACCATTTACATATTTTATTGCGGAAAATGCTCGTACTAAAGAAATGAATTATACAATACCATTAAATTTATTAAAATTTATAATATTTACAGTAATTTGTTTTGCTTTGCCTATATTAGCAATAGTATGGCTCATGATGTTACTTTCTTATAATCATGTTGATCAGAGAAATAGACATGAAAAAGATACAAAAACTAAAATAACTAATATAAATAGAAAAGATGAATTTATAAAGCATAAGAAACGCCAAAAGAGTAATATTATAAAAAATGCTAATAATAAAAAAATAGAAGGGGATAGTTAAAAAAATCGGCTTAGCCGATTTTTTTAATTAAACTAAAATATTTAAAGTATTTACAACTTCATCAAAACAAGATATTAATTTTTTTTCTAAATTAGTATTTTCAACTTCATCTGGATAAAATAATAATACTATATCATAATCGTAAGGATTTGTAGTATCACTTCTTAATACATAAAAATATTCTGTATAACCAGATACTGACAATTTAACTTTAAATAAATATTTTCCATCAGGAAAATCAGTAAATTCTTCAACATCTGATACTGTTTTACTTGAAATATATTCTTCAATACAATCAGCAATTTCATCAAAATCTCCTACACCTTCAAGCAATGAAATAGTAATGTCATCTTTTAGTCCTAGTTGCTCTGCATTATATTTTAATGAAATAGTAGAACTCATATATCCACCACATTCAATAAAATCTTTTGAAATCATAAATTGTGCATTGGATTCATGTAAATGAGTTTGCACTGGTATAGAAGGAAGAGGTACTGATGGATTATTAAATCTTTCATCTTCCATTGAATCTGTACTATTTTGTGTTTGACTTACTTTTTCTTGTCCTTCCATAAAAGCATTTTTTGTTTCATTAATTATGTCCTTTGCGCCATTTATTAAATTATCTAAAAGTCCCATGATATTTCCTCCTTAAAAATTTGCTTAATAGATTATAATAGAAATAACGATAAAAGTAAAGCAGTATAATTCAAAAAAATTCTAATCGCAAAAATATAATATGGATATGATATAAAAAAATAAAATACCCTTAAAAATCTTCAACAAAATCAATAAAAACTATAGATTTTTTTTGGATATATGTTATAATGTTGCTAATAAAATTAAGCAAAAATTCCCTAGGGAGGATGTTAAATGATATTTAAAGATTATTATAAAATATTAGAACTCGAAACTAGTAGAGTTTCTATTGATGAAATAAAATCTGCATATAGATTACAAGCTAAAAAATATCATCCAGATTTAAACGTTGGAGATAACTTAGCAGAAGAAAGAATTAAAGATATTAATGAAGCATATAGAATACTTTCAGTTCCATCTCAAAAAAGAAAATATGACAGAATATGGAATAGCCATGTGGGAAGAACAAAGACATCAGGCGGAAAAGTAGAAAAAAATTATATATTTAATATGTTCTTAGGAAATATTGATCATGGAGCAGAAAAGAAAAAAGATAAAACACCTTTAAGAGGTGAAAATATTGAAACAAAAATAAATGTAACTTTAGAAGAAACATTTTATGGAAAAGAAAAGACTATTATATTAAAAAATGCAGATGGAAAAGATAAAGAATTTCAAATAAAGATACCAGAAGGAATAAGAACTGGTGAAAAAATAAGATTAATTGGACAAGGAAAACCAGGACAAAATGGTGGTAAAAATGGCGATTTATTAATAGAAGTTAATATGTTAGAAACTGGTAATTTTAAATTAAAAGGATATGATATATATACAACATTACCATTAACACCATGGGAAGCAGCTTTAGGCTCAACAGTACAAGTTGATACATTAGAAGATCAGGTACCAGTTAATATACCTCAAGGAATACAAGCAGGAGATAAAATAGAGATACCTAATAAAGGATACAAAAGAAGCGAAGGACAAAGAGGAAATCTTTATGCAGAAATAAAAATTGTAACTCCCAAAGTATTGACACCAGAGGAAAAGAAAATATTTGAACAATTAAATAAAATATCTAAATTTAATCCAAGATTAAATAAAAATATAAAATAATATGATTTATCCAGCCACTAAAATAATTATGTTGACAAAATTACATAATTATTGTATAATTATGATTGGTGGTTAACAAAAGATAAACTATGGATGTAATCATAGAAATGGGGTGTAAAAAATGGATGAAATGCAAGGAAAACACTTTAGCATTACAGATCCAAAAGGAGTAAATACAGTAATTTATCAAGTAAATGAAACAGAAAAGGAATTTTTGGACAGAGCTCCTAAATATACTGTAGAGAGATTAGCTCATACAGAAGAAATAAGAGGAGAAGCTAACAAAAAAACTTTTTATGTAGATAGACCACAAAAAGATGGAAATCAATTAGTAATCTTATCATTTGCACAAGATAAGGTTGTTATTAATTCAGGCTTATTGCTAGATGATGAGGTGAGAATAACTAAAAAGCCAACTCCATTATCATTCAATACATTATATTCGGAAGAAGAAATGGAATATAAGGATTTTAATTATACACCAAATCTTAAAAGAGCAATATCAATTATAGATCCAGAAACAACAGAGGAAATCAAACCAGTATTATACTTTGATGAAAAAACAAATGAAGTTAAAGGAAAATGCAAGTTAAAACCATACAAATCTTATTTCGCATTCGAAATAAGAGAAAAGAAATAAGGAGGATGTAAAAAATGTCAAATGACGAAAGAAAGCCTATAATAATATGTAGTTCGGTTATACAACAAATATATAAGGATAAAGAAAATGAAAAGGGACCTCAAACTGTATCTATAACTTCAGCAGAACGTGAAGGATATCCAGAAACAGATATGCCTTTTGTTAGCATAAAATTAGAGGGAGAATGGCCTGAAAAAGAAACAGATAAAGATGATGAAAGAGTAAGTTAATAGATTATACAAAAGAGAAGGTGAATAGTACTTATGGCAGGTAATCTAAAAAATGTAATAGAAGAAAATAAAAAATCAATAATAATTGCGGTAATACTATGGTTAGTTTTGACCATAGTATTAGTTATGCCTGTAGCTTTTGGAATATTTGGTGCTACATATAAAGGACATGGATTTAATATGTCTATATTTATGCAATTAGTTGGAAAAACAATAACTAGTCCATTTTCAGCTTTTGGAGAAACATTATCCAGAGGTGGATTTGGAGTTTTTTTAGCTACAGAGATAGGATTTACATTAGTTTTTGCAATGATTATAGTGATTGCAAAACTTAGAAACGGTACAAAACATGAATATAAAGATATGGAACATGGTTCAAGTGATTGGAGCAGAGGCGGATCACAATATCAAATATTAAATAAAAATAAAGGTATAATATTAGCTGAAAATAATTATTTACCAGTAGATAAAAGAGGAAACGTAAATGTATTAGTAGTTGGACGGATCAGGTTCTGGTAAATCAGCATCATATTCTATACCAAATGCATACCAATGTTTAGGATCATATATATTTACAGACCCAAAAGGTGAATTATATGATAGAACAGCAGGATATTTAAAATCACAAGGATATAAAATTAAAGTATTAAATTTAGTTAGACCACAATATAGTGATGGATATAATCCATTAATGCATATAACATCTGACTTAGATGTTGACGTTATTGCAAATACAATTGTAAAAGGACAAAAATCGGAATCAGGAAGTTCAGATCCATATTGGGACGATATGGCTGAAATGTTATTAAAAGCATTAATATATTATTTATTAGCTACAAGGCCAGAAGAAGAACAAAACTTAGCAAGCTGTGCAGAGTTAGTCAGAGCGGCAAATGCAAATGGAGGGAGTAACTTACTTACAGAATTAATAAGTGCTCTTCCATATGATCATCCTGCAAGAATGTATTATAAATCAATTGAAATAGCACCAGAAAAAACATATGGATCAATATTAAGTTCATTACAATCAAAACTAGGTAAATTTGATTCAAAAGAAATTGCAGAACTTACATCAACAGATACAATAGATTTTGAGGAGATTGGAAATCAGAAAACAGCAGTATATGTAATATCTTCAGATACGCATACAGCATATGATTTCTTATTAACAATATTCTTCTCACAAATGATCCAACAATTATATGATTATGCAGATCAAAATGGTGGACAATTAAAGGAACAAACATTTTTTATATTAGACGAGTTTGCTAATATAGGAAAAATACCAGATTTCGATAAGAAAATATCAACATCAAGAAGTAGAAAAATATCATTTAGTGTTATATTACAAAACGTAGATCAGTTAGAGGCAGTTTATGAAAAATCATATGAAACAATAATGGGTAACTGTGATACACACGTATTTTTAGGAAGTAACTCATTTAAAACAGTTGAATATTTCTCAAAACAATTAGGAGAGAAAACAATATCAAGAGATAGTACTACTATAAATAGAGATGTACATAACTGGAGGACAGGAAAGAGTGAATCTGAGCAAGTAATGGCAAGAGCTCTTATGACACCAGATGAGTTAAGAAGATTAGACAACGATATGTGTATTATATTTGTAAAAGGCTTAAAACCTGTAAAAGCTAAAAAATTCTATTATTTCAAACATCCAATGTCAAAAGAAATGAAAGAATTAGAAATAAGTCATAATGATATTGGAGAAATTCAAAGAGGAGAATGGAGAAAATATAATCCATATAATCCATATGTACCTGAAAAAGAAAAAGGCGATGTTACACAGGAAGATTTAAAAATTGAATCATTAGATGATTTATTTGAGGATATAGATGATACAAGTACAAAAAATCCAAAAGAAGATAATAGTAGTACAGCAATAAATTTAATGGAAGAGTTAGATATACCAAGTGATAAAGGAAAACAAGAACCAATAGTAGATTCTATTGATAATGATGATGATTATGAT
The DNA here is from genome assembly GCA_946545015.1 of uncultured Clostridium sp. Lineage (GTDB taxonomy): Bacteria > Bacillota > Clostridia > TANB77 > CAG-508 > CAG-269. The sequence goes on along the minus strand of CAMNMV010000016.1, from coordinate 2,309 downwards.
TTACAAAAAGAATTAGAGGCAAAATTTGATGAATTATTTGGACCAATTGATGATTCAGAAAATTAAAAATAGAGAAAAATAAAAAGAGCGAAAAAAGTTTCGCTCTTTTTATTGATTTTTTTTTATAATTATAGTAGAATGATAAAAAATAAAATAATTAGGAGAAAAAATATGAAATTTGTACACATTGCAGACATGCATTTCGATAGACCATTTATTAATTTATCAGATAGAGAATATTTCGGAGATTTAAAAAGATTAGAACAAAGAAAAGTTTTTAAAAATGTAATAGAATATGTTAAGAATAACAATATAAAATATTTATTTATTGCAGGAGATTTTTATGAACATGACTATGTGAAAAAAACTACGATAGAGTACATTAATAATTTATTTAAAGAAATTCCTGAAACAAAAATATTTATTACACCAGGAAACCATGATCCATTTATAAAGAATTCATATTATAACAAATATATATGGAATGATAATGTAAAAATATTTAATTCAAATATTGAAAAAATAGAAACTGAAGAAGCAAATATTTATGGATTTGGTTTTAACGATTTTTATTGTACAAATTCTGGATTAGAAAGTTTTGAAATAAATCAAACAGATAAATCAAAATTAAATATATTAATAATTCATGGAACTGTAGATGGAGCAACATTAGAAGAAAAAGAATATAATTCAATGAAATCAAAAGTTTTGAATGAAAAAGGATTTGATTATATTGCTTTAGGACATATTCATAAATTAGATTATAATTCTTACGAAAATCAAAAGATTGTATATCCTGGTTCAACTACTGCACTTGGATTTGATGAGACAGGAAAACATGGAATGATAGTAGGAGAAATTAATAAAAATGATTTAAAAGTTGAATTTATACCAATAGAACAAACAGAATTTGAAATAAAAGAAATAGATATAACTGATATTTTTTCCAAAGAAGAATTAATAGAAAAAATAAATGAATTAAATATTGAAAAAAATAATTATTTAGAAATATATTTAGTTGGAAAAAGGAATTTCGAAATAAATAATAGTGAATTATTAAAATTAATTGAAAATGAAAAAATAATAAAAATAAAGAATAAAACACAAATAAATTATAATTTAGAAAAAATTGCTAATGAAAATACATTAAAAGGTATTTTTGTTAAAAAAATGCTTAAAAAACTAAATGAAACACAAAATTCTGATGAAAAAGAAATATTGGAAAAATCAATAGAAATTGGTATTGATAGTTTAAAATAAAATGAAGAAAAAATTAAAATTGAAAATGAAAAAAATAGAATAAATTAGAATAAAATAGAATAAATTAGAATAAAATCGAAAAAATAGAAAAAACGAGAAAATAAAAACAAAAAAGAAAATACAGAAAGGAGATTAATTATTGAAAAATGAAAATAAATAAATTAAAAATAAATTCATATGGAAAAATAAAAAATAAAGATATAGAATTTAATGATGGTTTAAATATTATTTATGGAAATAATGAAGCTGGAAAATCTACAATATTAAGTTTTATAATTAATTCTTTTTATGGAATTTCTAAAAATAAAAAGGGAAAATTAGTGTCTGACTATGAAAAATATAAACCTTGGTATGGAGAAGATTTTTCAGGAAAAATAGAATATGAATTAGATTCAAATAAAAAGTATGAGATATATAGAGATTTTAACAAAAAAAATCCTAAAATATTTAATGAAAATTTAGAAGAAATATCAAAAGAATTTAGTATTGATAAAAAAAATGGAAATGACTTTTTTTATGAACAAACAAAAGTAGATGAAGATTTATTTGTATCTACAGTAGGAATATTACAAAAAGAAATAGAATTAGAAAAAAGTAATCAAAATTTTTTAATACAAAAATTAGCTAATTTGGTTGGTACAGGAGAAGATAATGTATCATACCAAAGAGCTATAAATAGAATAAATAAGAGACAATTAGATGAAATAGGCACAAATAGATCTAAAGAAAAACCAATAAATATTGTGAATAATAATATAGAAAATTTGGAATTAGAAAGAAATAATTTAAAAAATTACCAAGATAAAAAATATGAAATCGCTGAAGAAGAAAATAGTTTAATAAAAATACAAGATGAATTAGAAAATCAAAACAATTATTTAAGAGAAATAAGATTATTATTAGAAAATGAAAAAATAGAAAATGAAAAAATAAATTTAAAAGAAAATATTCAAAAAGATAATATTGAAAAAATTAACGAATTTAAAAATAAATTAATTGAAGAGAAAAATAAAGAAAACAAAAAAATAGAATTAAACAATTTAGAAAAT
>CAMNMV010000015.1 GCA_946545015.1 uncultured Clostridium sp. | reverse complement strand
TCTTTAACATATGTTTGATCTATTAACTTATTATTAGTTAAAATACTACCAATAATTATTTTTTCAACTAATAAAATAGAATTATTATTTAATTTCTGGTCCATATATATTTGTTTCTTCTATATCAGAATATTTACCTTCTAATACTTTCATAATGTTATTATCATTTTTTACTAGCCAGTCAAAATCCATTTTCCACTTTTTATCATTCTTACCAGTTAAAAATTTACTCTTGCTTGCTATATCTATTGCTCTTATAAATTCTTCATAACCTATTTCTTCAAGCCTGCTAACCATTTTTTCTTTTCTATTTTTTGTCATTTTAATGATCTTTGGAAAACAATTTTTGCTATTATAATATTCTTTTATAATATTAGAATACTTATAATATTCTTTCGAGTCTTTTTTATCCATAGGTGGGTTGTCGTTTTTTACTATACCTATGGGCGAATTTGTCAATAGGGTTATTATTCTTTTTTCAACTTGTTTAGTTTCTTTGTTTCTTATTAGTTCTATATTTATGTATCCATATTCTTTTAATTGAGATAATAGTTTAGATACTGTACTTTTATTAATGCTATATAGATTAGCAAAATATTGATTAGTAGCCCAGCAAAAACCTTTTTCATTAGTAAGGCATGTTAATTCAGCATATAATAATTTAGCTTTTGCTTTTAATCTATTATCATATCTTACATTTGCTGGGATAATAGCATAATAAGATTTATTAATTATTTCTATGTCCATTTTTCCCCTTTCTATCAACCAAAACCTGTGTAATTTGACAAAATTAAATATATATGTTATTTTTTATTTGTAAATTTATTTAAATTTATCCATGATTTATGTGTTCTGACCAACATATAAATCTTTTTTATTGCATTTCTTCATATAAATAATCTCCAGTAAAGCTCATTACTATAAATGATAAGAATAAAGTAATAACTCCATATTCTGTTAATGAAATTAATGGATTAATTATTAAAGTAACCATATTACTTAATACAAAGACTGTTGATATTGCAAATAAATGTAATATTGCTATATTATAAAATTTAATTTTTTTCATTTTACAACCTCTTCCTACAAAAAATTATAATTTTTATTCTTTTTCATTTTTTCTATCTTTTCATTTGGAATAAACCATTTACTAGTATCTATTCCTTTTTTTTCACAATTAGATGCTATATTATTAATCACATCGTATACTTTCTTTAAATTTCTTTTTATCTTTTCTTTATCAGTTTCAAATATAACTTCTATTTGTGAATTTTCTATTTGTAATTCTTTTTTCATACCTAACCTCCTATTTAATATTATTCGACATACTTTTTAGTTTGCTGACTAATTGTTATTCTACATATCACCATTTTGGTGATATGTAGGTAAAAAAATATTATCTATTTTCTCATTAAAATAATTAGCTATCTTAAACATTTCATCACCATTAAAAATTGCTTCTCCTCTTTCTTTCAAGCCATATTGTTTAACGGTTACGTTAATTAAATTTGCTAGTGTTTCTTGATTGATTTTTCTTTTTTTTCTTAAGATTATTAACTTTTCTTGCATTATTTTTATCACCTCCTCTGCTATTAACAACCTAATTGTATCACCGTTTTGGTGATGTGTCAACACTTTTTTTACTTTTTTATAACTTTTTTGTTCCAATTTGGTGAAAGTGTGTTATAATTGCTTTAGAAAGGAGATAAAATGGATGTAACTAAATATATTGGATCTAAAATTAAAGAGTTTAGAATTAAAAAAAATATTAGTCAAGAAGAAATTGCTGAGTTTTTAAATACCACATCTCAAACTGTTTCGAGATATGAGTTAGGACAAAGAAAAGCTGGTAATGATATTCTTTTTGATCTTGCAGAATACTTTGGAGTATCTATAAATGATTTTTTTCCACCTACTCAATTTGATAATGGACAGTTAATAAATTTAAATGTTGATACTATACAGATACCTGTACTAGGTACTATAAAAGCTGGAATACCTATTGAAGCTCAAGAAGAAATATTAGAATATATAGAAATTCCAAAAAAATGGACAATTGGTGGAAAACAATTTTATGGATTAAAAATAAGCGGTGACAGTATGTTCCCAAAATATCAAGAAAATGATATTGTTATTTTTGAACAAAATGACGATAAAGAACAATATAATAATAAAGATTGTGCTGTCATGATTAATGGTGATGATGCCACTTTTAAACAAGTGTTATTAAATGAACAAGGTATTGTTTTAAGACCATATAATAATGCTTATGATATCATGATGTATAGTAATAATGATATTGAACAATTACCTATTAAAATTGTAGGAATTGCTAGAGAAAAGAGGACAAAACTATGAATGTTATAAAAAAAATTTTAATTATAATATTCAAAATTATAGGTGGTTTTTGGCTTTTTTGTGCCATGATAACACCATTAATAATAAAAAAGGATATTATTAGTACAATGATTATTTTTATTATATTTTCAATTATAGCTTTTTTTATAGTGAGATTAATAAAAACTATAAATTTTAAAACTAATAAATTTGATAAAGAAAAAGATAAGAAAGAAAATATAAACAATAAAATAGAAACTGTGAAAAATAAAGATAAATGTAAATTTTGTGGTGCTATAATAAATAATGATGCAGTATTTTGTGGAGAATGTGGTAAAAAATTAACTGATAATATTGATATAGATAAGAATACTAAAATAAAAGAACAAAACAAAGAAGAAAGTGTTGAATTTAAAAATAAACAAGAAAACAATAAAGTAGAAAAAGAAAAATTTTATGTATATACAGATGATATTAGTTATGATATTCTCGATTATAAATTTATTAATAATTATGTAGTGTTAGATACAGAGACAACTGGTTTAAACTCGGTATTAGATAAAATTACAGAATTTGCTATTGTTGCAGTTAAAGATTATAAAACAATTTATAAGTTTAATACATTAATTAATCCTAAAATTAATATACCTAACATTGTTGAAAAGAAAACAGGTATTACAAATGAAATGGTCAAAGAAAAAAAGACAATTGATAATTATTTGCCAAAACTTAAGGATATTCTTGAAAATAATATAATTGTTGGACATAACATTAGATTTGATATTGAATTTATTGGGCAAGCTCTAAGAGATAACTACATATTAGATAAAGATATTAAGGTAAAATATATAGATACCTTGTCTCTTTCGAGAAGATTAATTGACGATGTTTCAGATTACAAATTAGAAACATTAAAGGATTATATGAATGTTAATATTGAGTCCCATAGAGCTTTATCTGATTGTTTAGTTACAAATAAATTATACTTATTTCTTTTAAAAAAGTTAATCAAAGAAAAACAAGAAGAATTGGAAGTGGAAAAGTTAAAAAAAATAGAACAGGAAAATAGGTATAATAACTTAAATGATGAAGAAAAGTCATTTATTAATTATTTTATGGATGAAGCTAAGAAAATAAATAAAAAAGATAATATATCAACTGAAATTATGAAAGATTATAGTATTAAATTTTATTTTGAAAATCTTTATTTAGGTAAAGTTAGATTAAGAGGAAAAAATTTGAAAATGATATTAGTTAATGACGGAAAATCTTTTGAATTAAATAATCTAACTTATGACGAAATTTGCAAGCATTCCAAAATTTGGATAAAGCAAATAGAAAAACAAAACTAAAAAAGACTAGCCCTACTACATTAATGAAAGTGATGTGAATAGATGATTATTACAAAAGAAATAAAAAATGATAAAATCTTAGAAGCATGTAAAAAGTTTGAAAAAGTTAAAAATTCTGGTGTTGAGAAATTTCAAAAGTTGGATTCATGGCTAGAAAGAGAAGCAAATTTATATCTTAGTGAGATAAGTAATAAAGAAAAGAAATATTATAAATATAAAAAAGGTACTATAATTAATGTAAATTTTGGTGTGAATATTGGCTCGGAATTGTGTCATACTCATTTTGCAATAGTTATAAACTCTGATGATAATATTAGTAAAGATACCTTAATAGTTATTCCTTTAACCTCTAAACCTGGTGTTGGTAAAGTTCCTTTAAATAATGTAATAAAAGATGAGGTTGTTGCTAAAGTAAGAAAAAAATTGGAAAATGATAGATTAACTGTTGAAGATAGAATTGTTATTAGAAGATTACTTAATTCATATAAAAAATATAGTGAATTTTCATACGCTTTTGTTTCACAAATCACAACAATAAGTAAATCAAGAATTATTTATTCTAAGAATAAATTTGATGTTATGAATAAAGTAAAATGTTCAAAAAAAGTTATAGAAGATATTGATAGAATGATATATAAAGTTATTGAAGGTGCTGATATTGTCGGTATGCTAGATGAAATTAATGGAGAAATAGTTTGACATTTATCTCCAAATATGCTATATTATATCTAGCCATTACATGGCAAGTGTAAGTATTGCGTCCCATGCGGACAAGACGAATGTTTGCAAATAACATTCGTTACAATAAAGCATCTTTATAGATGCTTTTTTCATAATAAAAAAAGACTAGAACTGCTGGAACAGAACTAGTCAGATTGAAAAACTTTTAGTCAGCAAACTAAAATACAAATATGAATAATACTTGTATAGGTTTTTCTATGTAAGTATATCATATTTGTGCTTAAATATCAATTATTTTAATAAAATTTAAGGAGGATGATATACTTATGAATATGGAAATTATTAAGAAAATATTATCAATAGATAATAATTTACCTATTGATCAAATAGTAGAATTTATATTAGTTTATTTGAGAAAATCAAGAAAAGATGCAGACTATTTCAAAGATGAACCTATCGAGAAAACTTTAGAAAGACATGAGGAGCAATTACAAGAATGGTCAATAAATACTTTTGGTATTAAGATTCCAGAAAAAAATATTTTTCGTGAGGTTGTTTCTGGTGATACTATTGAAGATAGACCTAAAATGCAAGAACTTCTTAACAAAATAGAAAGTGATAATGTAAAAGCTGTCTTATGTATTGAAATTGAACGTTTAGCCCGTGGTAATACCATTGATCAAGGTATCATAGCTCAATCTTTTAAATATTCAAATACTAAAATAATAACTCCATATAAGATATATGATTTAGATAATGAAGATGACCTGTCATACTTTGAAGATGGTTTATTTCAATCAAGAAAGTATTTGCAATATGTAAAAAAGATTTTAAAAAGAGGTAGAATTAGAAGTGTTAAGGAAGGAAAATATATTAGTTCACATGAGCCTTATGGATATAAAAAGAAAAAATTAGAAAATGAAAAAGGATATACTTTAGAAATAAATGAAGATGAGGCAAAAATTATTAACCTAATAGCAGATTTATATGCTTATGGTATTGATACTACTTATAAAGTTAAAAAAGATGATACAATAGGTTCTATTTCTAAAATTTATAGTATGAAAAAGTCAGAACTTATCTCTAATAATGCTGATTCTAAATTTAATATGAATGATGTTATTAATATTAAGTGTGATATGGGGACTTCTAGTATAGCAACTTATTTAAACTATTTAGAAATTAAACCTAAAAAAAATAAATACTGGACACCTAACATGATTAGAAATATCTTGTCCTCCCCTACTATTTATGGATATGTAACATGGGGAAAAAGACAAACTGTTAGTGTTATGAAAAATGGAGAATTAGTTAAAACTAGACCAAATTCTAATAATTATATAAAAGTTAAAGGAAAATTTAAACCTATTTTAGATGAAAATGATGAAAGAACTAAAATTATTATTAATAAAAAAAATAATTTAAGTATTGATAGAACTCCTAATTCTTTTTCTATACAGAATCCACTAGCTGGTATAATTAAGTGTCCTATATGTAATAAAAATATGATTAGGAGACCATATAATAATAGAAATAGAGTTGACACCTTATATTGCAAAACAGCAAGGTGTAAAACTGTAGGAAGTGATTTGCATTTAGTAGAAGAAAGATTAATTGATTCTTTAAAAGATGTATTAAAAGAATACAAAAATTATGTTGATAATTATAATGAAGAATATAAAAAAGAGATTAATAAAAATGATAATTTAATGACTATAATTGATAATGAATTAAATAAAGCTAATAATAAATTAGAGAGGTGTTATGATTTACTAGAAGATGGAACTTATGGAAAAGATATATTTAATAAAAGAGTTGATAAGTTAAAAATAGAAATCAATAATTTAAACGAAAGAAAAAAAGAAATTAAAGACATAGATATTATAAAAAAATATGAAGAAAGAAAAAAAGCTATTCCTCTATTGAAGATAGCTCTTGATTCTTATTCTAAATGTGATACAATAAAGCAAAAGAACGATTTACTCCACTCTATTATTGATTATGTTATTTATGAAAAAACTAAGGGTGGGCGTGGCTACGAAGATAAATTTAAACTAAAAATAAAGCTTAAAATATAAGGAATTACAAATACCGATATCATGTATGTGCAGATGAACTAGAACATTCATGTTATCGGTATTGATTTTATTTACTTTTTAATTGTTCTAACATTTTATTAGTACCACTTAACCAATTCTTATTTAAACCAGTTGGATCATTCTTAGCACCCACAGGGCAATACTTAGGTTGAATCAATTCTAACGTGTTTAATCCCATATCAAAGTAATTATTCTTTAAATTAGATAAGAAATGATTAATTCCCTCTTCTTGATTTGAATAAGTTCTTAATCCAGTTCTACACATAACACCACCAAAATTATTTTTTTCTTTATATGCTACCGACGTGAAATTACCAGTCTCCCATTTTGATATTGCTATACTAATTAAAATTTGTTCATCTGTTAAACCTATTTTTTGGCCATTTTCAGCAATTTTACAAGATATGCTATCAAATACACATTTATTCTCTTTTGGTTGTTCTATCTCTTTCATTTTTGGTAAATATTTAATATTTAATGTTTTAGCTTGTACTTCTTTTAAAGAGTAATTAGTACTACTCATATTATAAATATCTCCTATTAAATTAAATACTAAAGTATATATGATTATTATTTTAATTATTCTAGGTAATTTCATAAACAATTTAGCTATTAAATTATTTATATAATAAATTACTGTGTATAGAATATCGAATGTTATATTAAATGTTACTTTAATAATATTAAATGTTATTTTTAAGATACTATTTTTTTTCTTATATTTTTTTCTTTTCTTTGAAATTTTAGTATATTTACTTTTATTTCTTTTCACTCTACTATTCATAGTTACGCACCGCCTTAACATAACTAGATAAACTTGTATCTATATATATTGGTACATAATTATCAGATGTAGATTTATAATAATCAACTAACCCCTTTACTATTCTTTTGAAATTTTTCATTTGACTTTTTAAGATGAATATTTTATAATCAGTAGTAGGAAAAGGATTTACTCCTTTCCTACTAGAATTACATTTTCGTGTTTTACGAATATGTAACCGATTTTGGCTAATTCGTATAAGTCGGCTAAACTTAGATTACGAATTGGCTTTTTCTTTATGCTATCCATCTTTTCTCCTTTCTGTAAGATATTGTCTTTCTTTATCTTACATACTAAGTATAGCATAAACTTCGTACTAAGTCAATACTTTTTAATAAATTTGTTGACTTTTTTCGTACTAAGTTGTAAACTATATTTATAGGAGGATGTTTATGGCATTTAATAAAAAAGAATATGATAAAAACTTCTTAAAAAACAACTATAAAACATTTAAAGTTGATCTAAAAAAAGAAGAATGGGAAAAAGCAGATAAGTTACTAAAGAACAAAAAAATTACAAAAGTTGAATTAGTAAGAATAGCACTAAAATTATTAGAAGAAGGTAAAATAAAAAAAGAGGAGCAAGACAAATAAACTTGTTCCTTTTAAATATACTTTTTAGCTACATTAATATCTAATTTATATAAAGTATCATCTATAGGATTATAGTACTCTGCTTTATTACCATTTATCTTTAGTAGTATTTTAAATGGTTCTTCTATATTTAGTTCTTTACAAAAATTAGATAATTCTTTACCAGTTAATATTTTACTTTCTTGCATAGTATCCCCCTTTCGGTTGGATACTATACTACAAGAGTATGTCGAATTTTGTCGAATAGTGTCGAAAAAAAGAGACTAACAATCTATTTTTTTACATTTTAAATTCAGCTAAATCAATATTATTGTTTTTATTCCTTTTATATATTTTCCCGATTGATGATTTTTGTGGTTTTCCATTTATATAAAATTCTCCAAAAATTCCTAAATGATATAAATCAATTAATAGGATAGAAATATTTTTTTTGTTTTGTCTAATATATAAATGTAATTTTTTATCTCTAACACTATTTAATTTTATAATATATGGCAAATCACTTTTTTTATATTTTGTTTTTTGTACAGTTTTAATTATATTAAGTAATCTATCAACCCTATCCCCTGGAGTCAAATAATTTATTTCAAATTCATCTAAAAATGAAAAATCATTATATAAAAATCTTAAGTAATAATCTTCAACTAATTTATATCCTGATTCGGTTTTGCTTTTAAAATAATTCGTGAAACAATTCTCTTTATCATTTTTTGATATTAAACCTTTTTCAAAATCAAATTTTTTAATTGTGTTAATATCAAAAGATTTTTCTCCTATTCTTTTATTTAAAATACTTTGTTTAAATCTGTCTTGCATATTCTCTTATGATTTCTTCTTTTGGTATTTCGTTATTATGAAAAATCTCAGATTTTTTAAAATTCTTAATCCAACATTTATCATCATGTGACATACTCACTAATTTAAAATCACTAGTGGTTAAAATATCAGTTAATAGATCATCAATAAACTCTTTTACATATTCTTTTCCTTTGAACAAACTAATTTGTTCATCTGCTTTAATCGTTTTGTCATGATACACATCTGGAACAACTGGACCATAAACCCAAGCTTCTATTCTTTCAGAAAATAAGTATTCATCAAAACTTATATTTAATTCATTTTCTTTATTTTTACCTTTTCTAACAAAGCCGCCCCAATACGCAAAACAAAAATACAATGATTTTTGCAATTTTAATGGAGAAATTTCATCAGATATTTTATTTGGTAATTGACTATATTTATACATTATATAACTTGCTAATTTTTTTGCACTAAATAATCCCTTCTCTTTTTGAGTAACTCCTTCCTTTTTCATAACTTCCTCCTTATTTTAATTATAGTATAACATGTCAATAAATTTTATGCAATATGCCAATAAAAAGTTGACAAAATGTAGAAAATTGCTTTCTACTCTATCAAAAATAATATGTACTGTCAACAATATTATATTCATAATTAACTAAAATTCCACTAAAAAAAGAGGAATAAGCACTACTGCCTACTCCTCTTTCTTTCTAGTATCTTCTTGTTTTCTTTAATTATATTTGTTCTTCTTATGTATTCTTCTGGATCATGTATTTCTAAATAATGTAGTTCTTGATGGTTATTAGCTGATAATAAGTAACTTTCTTCATAAATAGTATGATGTGTTTCTCTAATTGGTGGATAATGATGTAATTGTAATTTGCATTTAGCATATTTTTGCATATCATACATATCTACTCTACCGCATTTTAAAAATAGTTGTTTCTTTATAGCTTTTGTGTTGTTAGGTCTACTTTTACTCATTATTTTACTCTTAATTTTTGTCCTACATATATTTTATTAATGTTCTTTATGTTATTCCAACTAGCTATTTGATTAATTGAAGTACCATATTTTTTTGATATCTTACTTAAAGTATCTCCTGATCTAACTGTATAATATATTGGATTAGATTTAGGTTTATTATTGCATAATAATTGATTTACCCTAGCTTGTACTTCATTATATCTACTACCTAGTGATTTTTTTCTAGCTTCACCATTACCATGCTTACCAGCTAATACTTCTCTTGCTAATTCATCTGTTGTTTTTTGTTTTTTTGCTGGTGCTGGTGTAGTTTTTTTAGTAAAATCTCTAACTAGATAATTTGCATCAAATATTTTTCCTCCAATGTTTTCTTTGTCAGTATATTGATGAATAGAATAGACTTTTTTATAATTTGGTTTTTCTACATACCAATGAGCTACCCATTTATCAAATCTATCTAATTTAGGATTATTTAATTGGTTATTTAACCAACTTGAACTAGCATATATGCCAGTATAATATCCTGCTTTTTCTATTGCATCACAAAATGTATAACAAATATCTACTAGCATTTGATTAGATGGCATACCATGTCTTACTTTATATTTATCTGCATCCTCCATATCAAACCACACACCATATTTAAAATTAGCTCCTACATGTTTTAATTGTCTTAGAGTATGATTCACTTCACTTTTGGCTTCATTTAAATTTAGTGCATAAGAATAGATATAAACGCCATATGAAATACCTAATCTTTCACATTCCTTTATGTTATTAATAAATTGATTATCATCTTGTCTTGTTTCATCACTACCATAACCTAATCTTATTATTGCAAATTCATATCCAGCATTCTTTATTGATTGCCAATTTACTGTTCCATTATTTTTAGATACATCTACACCTTTTTTCATTAATTATCACTTCCTTTGTTATTATTTAATACTTGTTTTAATTTTTCTGGGATAGGTAAACCTAATTTTTCCCAATTTTCACTGACTGATATTAGCTCCATAAAAATTACGTATAACGATACTCCTGTAGCTATTTTATTAATACCAAAAGCCCAACTAAATAACATTGCTACAAAAATAAAAGATAGTTCAGCCATTTTCTTACCTAAACCATCTCTCATTTTTGAACTTTTAACATTGTTATTTTTCCATGCATTATAATAGCCTGTAATTATGTCTAACACCATTAATATGCACGGTAAAGATACTGCCCAATAATCATGGGTAAATTTTAAATCTTGCAAATATTCCATTTATTATTCCTCACTTTCTATCTCTTCTATACTATTTAAAGTTGTTACTTCATTCGTTGATATATTACTTATACTATTTGTTGTTAATGTTTCTGTGCTTTCTTCTGTTGCTAATAAATCTAAATCTTTTAAAGCTACTGTTGATACTTGTAATGTCTCGTTTTCTTCACTAGCACTACTGCACTCTATTATTGTTGTGCCTTTGTAAGAACGTGCATTGTTGTTCATGTTTTCTAGTTGTGATATTAATGTTGTATCTGTTATTTTTTCATAAGTTGAAGTTGATAAAGCATACCAAGCATAAGCATTATTATCCTCAAGAAATTGTTTTAATAATGTATTTAATTGAGAATTAGTTAATTCATCTGTATATCCCTCTAACCTATTTTTATTAACTGAAATATACAATCTATTTGCATATCCACCACCATCTCCTATACCTTCTATATCAGAGCCAATTAATGTTCTATAATTATAATTTGATAGAATATTACAATAATATCTGGAATGGACTTTTCCAGTAACAGCTCCTAAAAATAAAATTGTGTTTGTTCTTTTGGTTATACTATTTGTATAATTATAATTTTTCAATTCTACTTTTTTATTTCTATTGTAAATATACCAACTATCTTCTTCTAAGTTAGATTTATAATGAGAACTACCTATTTCATTTTTGAAAATGTAATCTATATAAATTTTTGTTGAATCTGTGTAATTTCTAAATAATTCTATATTACCTAGTGGTAGTGGATAGTTTTGTGATTGATATGGTTCAAAAGAAGTTACTTCATTATTTTCTTCTAGCATCGGATACAACGTAACGTTGTTATAAGTTTTACCAGATTTTATTGCTATATAGCAACGATATGTTCTATCAGCCGTTAAAGTAAAACTTTTACCACTTCCTATATCTGTTATATATTGATTGCTTGGAGAATTACTATATAATTCAAGAGATAATGTATCTTTGCCACCTAAATCAGGACAACCTGATAAAGTATATGTTTTGCCATTTTCTAAAGACAAACTCCAGTTAGTTATTATATTAATAGCATAATTTGATGTGCAAGTACCATTTAAAGTAATACTTTTATCAGAATTTACAGTTACTTGCACACCAGAAAAAGTAGAATTAATATTTAAGAGTTTAAGTAAATTCTTATTTTTTATTTCTACATTTTGTTCACCTGTTACTACTTTAATAGGTTGAGGATATTGTGGGTTAGGAATTACATTTCCGTGTAAAAACGAACCAGTGCCTTGATTTGTATAAAATATATTATTAACTAAATCATATAGTCCTATTTCTCCATCTAATTTACGATAACATGGAATATAATCTCTAACTAAAACATTGCTATTGTAAATTTTAAATTTATATAATTTTCTTTGTGTAAAACTAATAGCTTCGGCGCCTGTATTCCTTGCAAAAATATATAAAGGTGTTGTAATATTTTGATTTTCTCTAGTATAATTTGCAATATAACTTTTATCATTTAAAATGATTTTAGCTTCACTATTAGTCATTTCTATTTCATAAACTGTATTTTCTGCAGTGTTTATAAAATTATATGGTATTTGAACTCCACCTTTTGAAAAAAACCTTGCATATTCTGCCCACGTGTTTGGTCCTTTTGCTCCTGCTAAAACTATTGATTTTATTTCTTCATTATCAATTGTTCCAAACAAACAACCGATATTAAACGTTGTTTTTGCAATTATTCTTGTATTTTCATTTGGAATATAATTAGTATTAATGTACTGTTCTCCAGTACTTTCTATATATTCAACTTGCATATAATCTGACGGTAATATACCTTGACTAGCATATCCCTCAGGTGTCAAAGATAATAAAGCTTCTTCTGTATCATTTAATGTTATATCACTACCATTACCCTCAACTTTAGGTAATTTATCATATATATTATTTATATTGCTTACATAATCTCTAAATGTTGTTTCATCAATTATATTTCCACCTATTTTATTTATTTCGTTTTTAATTTGTGCTTTTGTATTATTTAGGTAATTTAATTTATCTGCTATTGTTCCCATTAAATCACCTCGCCATTGATAGTGTCTATTACACTAGATATATCACCAACAATTGAATCTATTTCGGTTTTATTATAATAATTAGACATATCAGGGGTTTCTCCTGGATCCCCTTTAGGTCCAGGCTCTCCAGTAGCACCTGTTGCTCCAGTTTCTCCTTTTTCTAATACAAAGTTAAAAACTGGGTTCTCGTTTGTGCCTGTTCTTGTTACCGATGGAGTATTACCACTTGTAACTGTTCCTATCTGAATATTTGGTGTTGATCCAGTTCTTCCTAATAAATCTACGTACGTATATTCTTCATCTTCATCAGTTTTAATTCCTAGCTTTGTTCCATCCCAATGAAACATTAGACTTGTTCCATCAGATAATGTTTCAGTCTTTACTGTGTTATCTTTTTTAGTTAATTTTATGGTTGCTTCTTTACCAGTTTTGTTTACATTTATATCAAGATTATTAGTTTCTTCAATAGCTTCTGTTACATCTTCTTTTAATTCTGTTGTTTCTCTTACTAACTGATTTGTTTCATTTATTAAATTATCTAATATTGGTACTCTGTCATCTGTTTCTACTACATCATCGGTATTTACTAATTCACTTCTAACATTAAAATCTTTAATAGCATAATCTGTTAATCTTCCATTTTCTGAATATATAGATATTTCATATTTATATATTCCAGGAGATTCTAATACTGGTAGAATTAATTCATTATTATTTATTTCCTGCACCCATATTTTATTGTCTGTTGGATATTTCAATTTAAAAAGAGCTCTTTCGAACTCTTTATCAAATTCAAATTTTAATTTATATGCTTCATAATCATTTTGAACTAATTCTTCTAAATCAGTTATAATTTTTTTCTTTTTAAAATTTACTATTAAATAGTATTCATTCATCTTTTACCTCCTTAACTAAATAAATTTGTTTTGTATCCTACTATATCCTCTATTTTTATTCATTTTAGTCTTTTTCTTTTATATGCTCTAATCAATGGGTGTATCACCAAAATCTTTTATAAATAATAAACAGCCAAATATTGTCATTCGACAATTTTCTGCTGAGCCTAGTCCAGTATTTACATATGGAATAACTACTGTTCCATCTGTATTGATTGTAATAGATATTAATGCTGTATTTCTTACATATCCACTTAATGAAATTTGCCTGTAAGTATTTTGATATATTACCATTTGTTCAGTAGGTCTTAAATTTGTTTGTAATGTAACATTCCCATTATGCCCATTATTCGCTACATCAACTTGCCCATATATTTTAGCAAGTGAGCCGTCTGAATTTGTTGCTACTGTTACATTTGTACTACTTAATGTACCTCCGCCACTAATATTTCCACTTGTGATATTTTGAAACTTATTTATATTTAAAAAGCTTTCTAAATTTTTAATTACATCATCTAATAGTTTTACCTCATTATTTTTTTTATATGCAATTTCATTTGCATTAATCTTTGAATTGTTATTCATCAAATTACTATATATTTTCATTATTAATTATACTAACATTTTTAATCTCTCTTAAAATAATCCAGTTTTATATCCAATTATATATACTGGAATATTAACATGATCATTATTGTTGCTACCATTTACTAATCCTTGTTGGACATAAAAAACGGTATCACTAACATAGTCAATTTCTCTTGCCCTTATCATAGGGGTTGCCCCAGTTTGATAACATTGTTGTAAAAAACTATTTTTTCCTTTTGGGATTTTACCAGTATTAAATACATTTGCTCCAGTTTTAGAACCATAATATATAACTTCATAGCAATCGTAATCATTACTATTTAATGATATATTTTGTGCTGGAAAATCATTTAAAGGATTAGGATTAGCCCATAATATTTGACCTCTTAAACTTTTAATTATATCAATTAATAATTCAATGTCATTTCCATCTTTGTATGCAATTTCACTTGCATTAATTTTTGAATTATTATTCATTAAATTACTATATACTTTCATTATTAATTTTCATTAATAATAATCTAATACTAAAATAAATTTGTTTTATAACCTACTATATAAAGTGGAATACATAAATTATTGGCATTTGATACAGTTCCAGTATAATATGGTAATTCTATTCTATAACTTGTATCTGATATATAGTTAATACCTCTAAAAAATAAAACTGTATCGGTAGTCAATATTTGTATTCTTGTATCGTGCCCTTTTAGAAATCTAGTTGAATATACTAACTTTGAATTTATAGCATTTTTATAAAAAATTTCTAATACGTCATACTCTGAGCTTGATAATGTTATTTCTGTTGCCTGACTAATTGCACTGTTAGGATTAGGATTAGTCCATAATTTTTTACCTGTTATATTTTTATTTAAATCTTCCTGTGTCATTATATTATTACTATTATCTTTATAGGCTATAACATTAGCATTTATCTTAGTATCATTACCTAGTAAGTTAGAGAGTACTTTCATTAATAAGCACCTCCAACTAAAAGGAGATTATTATTAACTAATAACCTCCTTCCATAAGAGAGATTGTTTTGTTTGTTAGTAAACAACCTCCCTTCCATAATTTTGTTTGGTATATATATATATATATATATAAGGCTTTGCTTAAATAATTTACTCATTGTTACTTGCCTCCTCTTCCCATTCTTCTACCGTGGCAAAAAAAACAAATTTACCATCCATGTATTTTTCTATATTGTCTTGCATTTTGTTTAAATTTATATCGTTGATTGGATAGTAGCCTGTTGGAAAATCAGGATCTGTTAAATCTTTGTTTTTAAACGGAATTTTGTCCATTTTTTATCATCTCCTTTAATTCTTTAATTTCTTTTTGTTGTTTATCTATTATTTGAACATATTCTTTTACCACCTGCCATAATACTGATACCATTGAATAAATATTAGCACCATCATTATTTTCAGAAGTTATTTCTTCTGAATAATTGAAGTTATCTCCTATTATAAATCCAATTGATTTTTTAACATTGTTATCTTCATCTTTAAAGTTATACTTGTAAATGTCTACTTGATTAAGAATATCTTTGGCATTTATTAATTTTTCAAAGTTCTTTTTATTTTCTTCTTTTGATGTTTGAGTTAATTTAACACATCTTATATTACCATCTGGAGTTATCATCAAAGGTGTTGTTGATGTACCTTTACTAAAATCCTGATTATCATAACTGATTCCACCTACTAAACTTATATCTAAACTTTGATAACTTCCAGTGCCACTTATTACATCATAATCTTGACTTTGATTATATAAAGTTATTCTTGGTTGTGAATAAACTCCTTCCATTATTCCAGATATTCCTCCACCTGTTTCACTTTGATATTCCCAGTTTTCTTCTGCCTTTAAATTCCTACCTTGAGCTAAAATTTGATTTTTAAATTTAAGGTTAGTGATTGTTCCAGCTCTATCAACAGTATTTTCGCTTTCAATAATATAAGCACTTTTTAAATCTCCACCTTCCAAAGCAATTTCAGCACTATTATCAGTTAAAGTTATAATACCATTGCTGTCAATGTCAAGATTTTTTCCTTTTATTTTGACATTGTCTGCTGTCATATCAATTGTTGCACCTTCAAATGATAATTTATTAGCTAAAATTTTTATTTCTTCTGCTGTTTGATTTATAGTTGATATTATTTCACTTGCATTTACTTTTTTTGATACTGTTAAATTAATTGATTCTGCTAATTGTGTAATAGAACTACTTAACAGTGCTGTAGTTGCAAAAACATCTGTAAATGCATTTTTTACTACGTATTTAACTGATATATTTAACCTAGTATCTATTACTTTTCCATAATTAAATTCACCAGTACCTTGATTAGTATAAAATACATTATTTACTGTATCATATAAACCTATCTCATTGTCAGAATTTCTATAACATGGAATTAAATTCATAGTTAAAACATCATTTTCATACCATTTAAAATTATATAATTTCCCAACGGCTAAATTTGTGTTTGGTGTCGTTGTGCTGTTTCTATTGAAAATTAATATGTTATAATCAGATGAGGTTAATTCATATGTTGAAGTAGATATACAAGTTAATTGATTTAATGTAACACTTCTATTTTGTAAATCATATATTATATGTGATTTTTCATTATAATTAAGTTTTTCATGTTCTTTTGTATTAGAAGAAGTAAAAGTACCATCACTTACCATATAGAGAACATCACTTTTGTTATGTGGAAACTGAATTGTAAAATCATTGTCCGACTCCAATTGCATAAAAATCCTATTTTTAGTTGTTCCATATTGAGAACCAATCAAATTTTGAAAAGATTGTCCGTTTTCTTTTAAAGACAAATACTCAAAATCAAATTTAGTATTCGGCGTGGATTTTCTGCCCGTATCAATATATTGCGTTCCAGTACTTTCTATATAATCGACTTGAGTATATTCTTCTGGTAGTACTCTTTTGAAAGATGGTAAATATAGTTTATTAGTTCCATTTACTAAATTAACTTTAAAATTTTCTATTTTTTTTACTATTTCTTCTTCTAATTCATAAAATTGATTATTGTTGTCTTTACCAACTCTTTTAACTACATAGGCTGTTGTACTATCTATAATAAATTCATCATAAACATCATCGTTCATATAATTTAATTCATCAAATGGTAATTCAGTATTTTCAATTGTATTATCTGGGTGTTCTACTGTTATATAACTACTTATTGGATATAAATCATCTGATGGGTATAAGTCATTTGATGGATATAAAAAATTAAGTTGTCCCCTAAGTGATAAGTAAATTATATTTCCTTCTATTGCATCTTTTAATTCTAATATTTTTGAGCCTTCTACGGTTGCTGTTAGATCAGACCAATTATTCACTATTTGTTGTATTGAATTTACCTGTAAAATTAAGCTTGCCAATCTTTGGGCTGAAGCTGTAAAATCTGTTTTTAATGTATAATCTTCTGCTACTTCTAACTGTATTTCATTTGCTGTTTGAGATATTAAAGTTGTTAATTTTGTTATTGTTTCTGTCAATTTGTTGTTAGGAACATATTCTTTTCTTATTTCTTCAATTGCATTTAAATTCCTATTTGTATTTTCTAAAGTAAGTGTACTTAATGATTGCTTACTATCACCTAAATCAAATGTTGAACTTAAAGGTTCTAATATGTTAATAGTTCTTTTTATTATTCTTAAAGATGTATTTAAATCAATTAACTTATTTTTAATTGGATAATAATTTCCAACTTCAAATTCATCTACACTTTCATCTATTAATGATAGGTCTAAAGCTTTTACAGTATGCTTTTCTAATAATTTATTGTTTTCTTCTAAATATTTTTGACCTCTACTTAAAAGGATTTGTGCTACAGTTACATCATCAAATATTACAGTTTTTACTATAGAACCTAAATTAGTTTGCTCACTGGCATTAATAAATATGCTTCCATCATTTACAGAAGCTATAGTTAGCCTTTCTTCAGTTTCTTCTTCAACTATATTGCCACCACTATCAGTTGTTTCTTTTTTTAGTTTAGCTCCTAATGGAATCAATTTTGTTATAAAGGATGTAGGATCTATTTCTCTATCAATTGACTGCATATTTTTTTTCAATTCTATTGAAGTTGATTTTGTAACTCCTATTTCTTTTAGATAATCTAAATACAATATATTATTTTCTTCTCTTAACTGTATTTCTCCTCCAAAAGAATTAATTAATTTATTTTGAATTATTTCCCATGTTGTTTCATAATTCAATCCCTTTGTAATGTTATCTGAACTTTCAAATGGTTTAACATTTACATTTCCACGATATATTTTTTTATCTTCTTCTACTTGCAAATTATGATTGTTTAAAATATAATCAATAAATTCTTCTAAGCCAGTTCTTTCTTCATCTCCAGTCCAATTTTTTTCTTCACAATAAGGCTGGATACTATCTTGTAAATATCCTAATCTATCTTCACATATAATTGTTTTAGATATTAAACCTTTTTCATTCATAGACGGTTTTATTTTTAAAACCCTGCCCTTAAAAATATATTTATTTTTTCTTTTATTAAATATGGATATTTTAGATTTATATGGATATAACAAATTAAATACAGGATTATTTTGATAAATGGTAAAAGTAAAGGAACCAATTGAATTGATTCCTTGTACTACACTAGTATTTTTTATTTTTGGAGTTTTTTTGTCAGCGTTTGAATTATGTATAGTATATCCAGTATTTTCATTGACTACTGTTACTTTATACATTATATAACCTCTTCCCTATAGATTATTGAAACGTTAGAATTTCCACTTATTCTGATTTCGTTTATTCCTGATATTAGATATAAATCTGAATCTTCCCATTCTCCCTCTGATAAAGTATATGTTTTGTTATTTATTTCAATTGTTATACTACCGTCTGTAATTATCTTAGGTACTATTATATGAGAGCTTTTATTTTCTATTGTTGTGTCTAAAATGTCATTTACATTGTATGTTTTTTCAATTTGTGTTTTGGAAATCATAAATGGATAGACTGAAAAAACTACTGACATAGTTCCTTTACCAAAATCTTCGCCCCAATCTATTGATTCTAAGCTACCAATAAAATAATAATTCTTTATATAATCATCTTCAATTATTGTTTCGTTTGTTTGATATAACCAACTTAAAACTTTAGATTTTATATTTTCCATTTTCTCAGTAGATGTTTCACTTATATCAAATTCATATTTAAGTAATCTATTTTCAAGTGCTACTTCATCATTAATAGAAGAAAAGTCATAACATCCGTGCATATATGGAACTGTTTCGGTAATTCTTTTTTGTTTTGGTGGTGATATAGTTCTAGTTCCTATTTCTAGTTTAAAATCATTATATGAATGTTTATTATTTATTGTTATTCCTTTTCTCATATCTCTAATCCTCTTTCTCTTAATTCTATTAATTCACCAGCTACGTCATCATCTGTTGTTGCTGTGGCGTTTGATAATTCTTGACTATCTATATAGAATGATAATTTTTTTTCAGCTATTTTATCTAATTTATTAACAATTTTTTCTAACTGAGAAGAAGTAATGTTGTTTGTATTTGAAGATTCAATTATATTTAACATTGAATTTTGAATTTTATTATCTAATACATCTAAGGGTAATACTGTTTCTGGTCCTGCTTCTCCTACACCTTTTAAACCATTATTAGTATTAAAAATAGTTGGTTGGGTAAATACTCCACCCTTAGCATACCAGCTAATGCCTAAACTAGGTATTTTGCCTTTCATTAAATCACCTATTTTCCAACCAGCTGGTCTAATACTAAAATGTGGTAATTTTATGTGTGGCAAACTAAAAGAAAATCTAAAAATATTTTTTAATTTACTAACTAAGCCATTAAAAATACTTAAAACTTTGTT
The DNA here is from genome assembly GCA_946545015.1 of uncultured Clostridium sp. GTDB lineage: Bacteria > Bacillota > Clostridia > TANB77 > CAG-508 > CAG-269. The sequence continues at coordinate 10,319 of CAMNMV010000015.1, read as the reverse complement.
TCTTAGATCATCAACTTTTTTTCTGAAACCATCACAGTTGTTGTAAAGCAATTTAAATGCTCCAGCAAATGGATTAACGATTAATAAGAGTAATCCTTGCCAATTATTTTTTATAAATCCTACAATAGAATTAAATTTTTCTACAGCTCCATCTTTAAATGAAGTTATTTTGTCTCCAATACCAGTAAAAAATCCTACAATCATGTCTTTTCCAATACCAGCTGCATTTGTAATTCCGTCCCATAATCCTATCCAAAAATTTCTAAAACCTTCACAGTGATTCCAAAGATATGTAAAAATTGCTATAGCCACAACAATTGCGGCAATTACCAGTCCTATTGGGTTTAAACTTAAAGTTATGTTGAGGGCTTGTAAAATACCCTGTCCACTTTTAAGGGCTGTAAATAATGTTGTTACTACACTAATTATACTCGTAATTGTAGTTACAAATTTATATGTAACAAAAGCGGTTCCAACACCTGTAATAATTGCCATAATCGTATCGCCGTTGTCAGAAACAAATTTCACTATGTCTTTTATACCTTTTGTTATTTCTTTTATTGTATTTGTTATCTGCGGCTCGTTTTCTGATAATAATTCTCCTACATATTCCCCAACGTTTATTTTCATTTCTTGAACTGCAAGATCAATTTTATCCATACCATCTTTAGTGTTTTCATACGTTTCTTCTACTGTCCCATTTGATGATTCTAATATCTTTAAAAATTCTGAATATTCAAATCTGCCACCTTGTATAGCATCAGCTAAATCTGGTCCAGCTTTTGCTCCAAATATTTCTATTGATTTTGTTGTAGCACTTGCAATATCAGGACATTTGGCGATTTCCTCTAGAGTTTTAGAAAATTCTACTTTAGCATTTTTTCCCTCAGCACTCCAATTCGAAATAGCTTTTTTCATACCAGAAAAGGCTATTTCGGTGTTTACACCTGCTTTTTCCCATTGTGAGAATATAGCTATTGATGATTTAGTGTCGAATCCTAATGCTCTCATAGGAGCACCATATTTAGTTATATTTTCTGTTAATTTTTCAACAGATATACCACTAGCTTGTGCTGAAATTGCTAAACTATCTAAAACTTGAGCATAATCTTTTGAATCTATTCCAGCGTCCCCCATTGCCCTACTAACTAATTGCACTGCTGTTGTAGCATCCGTTCCAGTTATATCAGCAAATTTCATAAATAATGTTGATGCTTTTTCTAGTTCAGAACCCGTAAATCCAAATCTAGTATTTACTTCACCTAAGGCACTACCTATACTTCCAAAATCTCCAACAACTGCTGAAGCAACATTCTTATAACTTTCTTTTAATTGTTGAGCTGATTTACCAGTTGCTCCTGTTGCTTTTATTACATTATCAGCTCCAGCGTCATATTGCTTATAGGCATCTACAGCTGATTTACTTAAATCTTTCATACCATTTACTGCTGATTTTATTCCACTTGATGCTAAATCAGATAAAGTACCTTTCATAACTGTAAAACCATCATTACTAGCTTTTTTGCTTGATTCGTTTACATCTCCTAATTCTCTTTCTACATCATTTAATTGCTTTTCACTATTATCAAGTTCTTTATTTAAAGAATTTATTTGAGATTGTAATTTTTTTGCTTCTGTAGAGTTTTTGCCTTCTTCAATTATCACACTCGCATATTTATTTTTTAATTGCTCTAGTTCTTCTTTTTGGTTAGAAATATTATTTTTTAATTTATCATATGCACTTGTTGAATTTTTTACTTCTTTTGAATTTTCTTCTATAGAATTCGTTACTGTTTCTATTTGTGTATTTACAGAAGATAATTCGTTTTTTATTGCTTGCTCTTGTGTTTTAGCCCTTATTAAAGCGTTACTTAAGTCATTTACTTTTTTCGAATCTTCACCATATATTCTTTTAGCTTCTTCTAACATTCTGTTTGTATCTGATACTTTTTGTTGACTTTTTTGTAATTCGGTTGTTAAAAGGGTTTGCCTTTGCTTTAACAAATCTACATTTTGAGAGTCTCCTTTTAATTGAGTAGCATTTAATTTCAATTCATTTGTTAATGATTTGATTTCTTGGTTCATTTTCTTAATAGATTTATCAAATTCAGCCGTATTAGTATTAAACTCTACTTCTGCTTTCGTTTTTTTTGCCATTTTTTCACCTCCTTATAATAAAAAAAGAGTACATCAGTTATTTTTTTGATGTACTCTTCCATTTAATATAATTTATATAACTATCGTAAGCTAATTTATTTTCAATAATATTATTAATAAAAGAAAAATCTGCTTCCCAAAATATATGTTCACTGATCTTACATATTAATACACATAGAGTATAATAATCTGCTAAATCTTCTATTATAATTTTAGGTGTTGAAAATTGTTTAGGAACTTGCCCTGTCTTTGATCTAAAGGCATTACTAAAACTTAATTTTTTTTTAATCCTAATAGTGTATTTTGAGTTTCTTTTATTAGGTTTATATTAAATGGTACTAATTTAATAAATTCCTCTTTTGTGTATTTGTTTTTACTTTCTAAATTAGCACATAAATAAGCAACATAAATAACGGTTAAAATTTCAAAAAAATCTAAATTTTTGCCTCCATCATTTAAAATATATTTATTAAAATTGTTATATTCTTCTGGATAATTTGCTTTTAGTTTTAATAACAATTTGAAATTAAGAGTCAATTTTACTTTTTGTTTATTTATTAATTCAAAATCTATTTCCGTATTAATCATTGTTTTCTTTATCACTTTCGTTATTATTAGATTCATCTTCTTCGTTATCAGTAACATCCAATTCTGAATTTTTTTCTAAATACTCTTTTATTTCTTTTTTTGTTGCTTTTCTAACATATTTTTTTCCTACGTTTTTTAGCATTTCTTCAAATCTTTCTTCTGTAACTTCATATATTTTATCTTCAATATATATTTCTTTTTTATTATGGATATTTAGAAATCTTTTTATAATATATACGTATATCACGGTATCACTCCTTTCTTATCCTGCTGTTACATGCACTAAATCTGGTGTAAAGTTTTCAAGCCAAGTATTAACTGTAGTTTCTTTAGTAGATGCATCTAAATCACTTACTATAGCTTCATACATTCCAAAGCCTTCTGAATCTGGATTTACTGCAACTGTTAATTCTATTTCAGCTACTTCTTCTGATCCGTTTTCTATTTTTCTAGAAACACCTTCGGTCAAAATACAATTTGGATATGCTTTTAGTTTTTCATTTCCATCTTCATCATATACTCTTGTAGTTAGGCAAAACTTGTTATGAACTGATGATTGCCCATAACCGTTAACACCTTTGATTAAAGTATCTAAATTCATTCCATACATTTTTGTATATATTTCATAAGGTATGTGTAAAGATAATTTTAATTCTCCTTTACCAGTACCTTTAACTGCTACTGTTGTTTCTATTCCTTCACATTTTTTAGTAATTTTTTTACTTTCTAATGTTTCTTCAATTGATCCTACGCATCCAGCTCTTGATGATTTTGTATCTCCTTCAAATCTAACTGAAGTCTCTTTTGCTTCATATTCAGAAAATACTGTTTGCTTCATCTTAATTCCTCCTCTATTTTTTTATCTAAAGCGTTTAACAAGTCTGATACTATATTGTTATACTCTTTATCTATACCTTTACCTAAAAAATCGTTTGGTCCTTTTTTATTGCTTGTTCCAGTACCAGTTGCTGGATAGTATAAATAATAAAAACTGGTTCCTCTTTTTCCTTTTAAACTATTTGATAAAACAAATGATAAATTGTAATATTCAACTTCATACCATTTGCTTTTTTTTGCATGTCTATTACCTTTTTCTGAAACAGGCAAAAAAGAAGTAACACTTCTTGTTACTTTTGGACTTGTTATTTCTTTTAAACAATCATTTATCGTTTTTTCTTTAGATTCATTTATTTTTAATAATTTTTTATTTAATTTTTCTATATCCTCATATTTTAATCCAAAATTTTGTTTTATTACTGGCATAAATTACCACATTTTCTTACTTTAGAAAAAGATAATGTTAATACTTCTACAACTAAATCTGTATTTTTTTTAAATAGGTATTCGTAATTACCTTCTTGCTGGGTAAGTTTTAATCCTGGTATTGAATTTAAACTATCTATTATATCGGTAGTTAATTCATCTGGAATATAGTTTTCTCTTACTATTCCTACCCAATAGATATCTGTAAGGTTAATATTGCTGTTCCCGCTAGGACTTAATGTACTTTTACCAAATACTAAGTAATTCCAATTTTTTTCTTCTAAGTCTTTTTGCGGTACTTTCCCATAATAAACATTGTCATCTATTTGTAATAATGCTTGTTCTATTTTTTCTCTAAATTCCAATTTTTCTCACTCTTTCTAGATAAATATATAATTCTTTTTTGTTTTTTGAAAAATCTATATGAAAAATATCATAAAGATAATTTTCATATAGAACCTTATGAGAAATTTCTACTTTATTAGTATAAGGTATTTTAATTTTCAAGCTTAGAGTTTTACCAAAAGAATTAGCAAACATCAAGTCTTCTTGACGTTTGCTTTCTTCTTTAAAATAAAATTTTTGAATAAATTCTAAATCATCTAATAAAGTTTCATTTAGTTTTGCTGAAAAGATTGTTTTTTTCTCTCTTGATTTATATACTTCTATAATTCCATCATTATAACTAGTCATTATTAATTGATGTCTCACTTTCTTTATCAGCATATTCTACAATATATTTGTGTCTTAATTTTAAGATATCACTAATATAATTATCTTCAAATTCTTTTATGCTTTTATCATTCCATACATAAAAGCAATAATTTTTTAGCAAATCACGTTCTGGACCTGCTTGACTAAAGTCAAAATTATTGTCTTTGATACCTATCATTTCAGTAATTTTTATTATTGCATCATCTATAATGTCTTCTAATCTATTTTTAATTAAATCTGAATTATCAGTTATATAACATTTTCTTTTAACTATTTGGATTAAAATAACTTTTTTGATATCCTCCATTATTTACCACCTTTCATAAGGTTAATAAGAAACTCCAATTATCCTGCTGGAGTTTCTTCTTTATTCAAAACAGTTATATAAAGTGGTTCTAACTTACTAATATCTAATAAAATTGCTACGGTATCATCATATGCTCTACCAGTTGCAAATAATTTAGTTTTATAAGTTCTAACATCTTCTAAGAATTTGTATTCATCACTATACTCAATAACACCATCTTTAGCATTACCTAGTCCAACAAAATAATCTGATGGAACAAATAATAGTGCCTTACCCTCATCTACTGCAACACTTTGTATTACATCTGTAGGAACTGGAAAAATATTATTTGTATATGTTCCATTTGTATTCTGTGCTGTACTAGCTGGCATGATTTTAGTTAAATAATCAATTGGATTACAAATTAAACTTAAATCATCATATTTTCTGTAATGACCTTTTTCTGTTTTTACTATTTTAGCGACTAAACTACCATAAGTAGCTGGTCTAAAATCTGTTACTTCTATTGCTTCTTTAACGGGATAACCAGTTTCTTCATTTATAGTAGTTCCTTTAGCAATTTTTCTGTTTAATCCAATAATTTCCCCATTTACACCTTTACCGTTTACTATACCATTTTCTAAACCGATAGCAATAGCATCTTTCAATAAAGTTCTAACATAAGCATCTAGGAAATTTGGACCTAATTCTAACATATCTTTAGCAATTAAAATAAATGCAGATAGTTTATTTTGATTAATTTTAATTTTCTTAAATCCACTTGTAATTTCAGCTGTTATTTCAGCATTAATATCACCCCATGCATAATTAGTAGTACTATGATCATTCAATAACCATTCTGTTAGGTATCCTACATTTTGGAATCTAATTTTAGATAATAATGGATGATTATCTGTTAAATCTCTATAAACATCTTCGATTATTGTTTCAGGCATTCCTTCTATTCCAATTAAATCAGTGAATGCTTGTTTAGGATTGCTTGTTTTTGCACTTTCAATCCATTTCTCATAGAACTTTCTCTCTTTGCTTGTTAGTTGTCTAATACCTCTTTGAGCTAAAATTTTATTATCATTTTCTCCTTGAAGATTTTCAAATTTTTCTGCTACTTGCATAGCTATAGCATTTTGAAAGTTTTCCATTGCTTTATTTATTTCTGATTCGTTTCCTGTTTTTATTGCTTGCACTAATGCACTTGCACTAACGTCTTTATTTTCAATTTTTATCATTATTATTTTTCTCCCTTCATTGCGTTTTCTAACGCACTAAAAAATGCAACTACTCTTTCAGTTGCATTATCTTCATTTTCTTTATCATTAATATTTTCATTTTCAACATTTGAAACAACTGTTTCATCTATTGATGTTGTAACTGTTGTTACTTCTTCATCTTTTTTTTCAGATTTATATTTTTTTATCATTTGAAGAACTGAATGTTTTGCACTTTGACTAGGATTATCATCTTTGTTTTCTCCTGTTACAGATGTAGCAAATCCCATTTCTAAGCACTCGTCGTAAAGTAACCATGTCTCATTATCTAACATATTTTTTAATTCTTTTTCAGATACATTTATATGTTCCATATAAGCTTCAATAGATAACTTTGTAATTTTTTCTAAATCATCAGCTTCTTTTCTTAGATCATTGGCATTACCTGAAACAAAAGTCCAAGCATTATGTATCATTAATGCTGATGACTTACTCATTATTCTTTCATCGCCAGCCATAAATATTACACTCGCTATTGAACATGCAAATCCGTCACAATAAGTTTTTATTTTTGCTTTATGATTCTTTAATGCATTATAAATTGCTAATCCCTCTTTTACTTCTCCACCATAGCTACTAATATGAACATTAATAGTATCTACATCACCTATTTCTTCTAATTGCTTAGATAAAGTATGAGCACTCATTTCTCCTAACTCTTCCCAATCCCAACTAGTAATATCTCCAAAGATGTTAATATCTGCTGAATTGTTTTCTTCATTCTTTATGAGTGAGAAATATTTATTTTTCATTTACTCACCCCCTTTCAATTCTTTTAAATATTCTTCTATTTCGGAATAATTTTTAGTAATAAAATGTTTATCAGCATATTCTTCTTCTAATTTAGGTTCTCCTAATTTTTCTAAAACACCATTTATACTAAATACACCTGATGAAACAAGTTTTTCAATTTTATCACTTATTTCAAATATATCTAAATGATTTATTTTTGAAGTATCAACTTTTACATAATTTCCTTTTTGCCAATCTTCTATTGAAAAAGAATTTGAAGTTATTTCTTGGCTTATCATTGTTGCAATAGGATCTATTGTGAATGTTAGATAATGACTAATTATATCTTTAACATTTGTCATATTTCCATATAGCATTGAAACTGGCATTTTAAAAGCTTCTGCTACTGTTTCCATAATATCTTTTTTTATGTTTCTGATATCCTCTGAATTTGTAGCATTATTATTTTTATTGCTAACTGGAGTTAATTTTTGTCCATTAAAAATAGGCATAACTGATTTAGGATTATCTATAAAATCTTGTAAATATTCCTTTACTTGTTCTTGCCATTTTTTGTTAAATTCTTTGTCTCCAGTCTGTGTATTAGATAACTCTAAAGTGTATTTTTCAGTATTTGATTGTTTATATGATAAAACAGCATATTGAAGAATTTTTTTATAATCTTCATACATACTTGTAATTAAACCTTTTACTTTAGAATTTTGTTCATTATTTTCTAGATTAAAATAAAAAACATCATCTCTTTTTTTGTTAAATGCTTTTAGTTCCTGATCTGATAATTCAATATCTTCGAATTTATCTCCCTTTAATGGATAATTCTTTTTATTAAAACTATCTGCACAATAAAGATTTGAATTATAATCAAAGATTAAAGATTCTCCATTATAATACAAGTTATAGATTAATTTATTTTTTAATCTACTAGCTGTTTCATTAGGATTTGACTTTACATTTAATTTATAATATAAAGAATCTTTTACTTCTTTGTTATTTTTATATACCTTAAATTCACATTTAGAGATTGTATTTGCAATGTATGATGTGGCTATGTAAAAAGCCATTTCTTTACATTTTAATTCGTCTTCTAAATCACTAAAAACAGTTTCTAAAGTAATGGAATCTGCCTTTTTAAACGGCAATATTCTATTCAAAAAATCTACTATTTTAGCCATTTTTTCACCTTCTTTCTAAAATAATAGTGGTGCCATAAAGACTTCCTCTGAATTTTCTAAGTTTATTTCTTCAGTTAAAGTAAAGGCATGTACTAACGCCATAAAAGGATCATTTTTCCTTGATTTTGATTCTTGTTTTTGATATTTAAAGTTTCCGTTTATAGCTGGTACCAGTATTGTATTATTAGTTGCCCATCTCATTAATGGATTATCACCCCATATTATTTTTTGAGATGTAAAAGCACTATCAATAACTGGTGCTATTCTCATTTTGTCACTTATTCTAACTTTTTTAGTATCCATACCTGAATTTTCCAATGCTTCTTTTAACAAATTCCATCTATAATCATCTCCTGCAACTTTTTTTATTTGATAATCATTATTAACACTTTGTTCTAACATCCAATCTACTGCTACTTGAGGATCTATTTCTTTTTCATTTACAAATGTTAATAATCCCATTGCTTCCCACTCCTTTAATGGTGCTCTTATTCTGTACAAGTCTGCTGAATACTTGCATACCCACGTATGAGTAATGACATAATAAATAGAATCAACCTTAAATAGTAAACAGGCTGACAAAAAGTCATTTTTTTTCATTAAGTCAATACCACCTAAGCATTGTTTTCCTTTTAGATTTGGTAGTGTTTTATTTGTTGCAATTATATTATCTTTTGTTGCAACAACATTATCTTCACTGTCTTTTGGTATATTCATTCTTTTTGTCATAAAAGAAGCATTTACTATTGGATTAACCTTATAATCATCATATTCTTTTAACATTTCATCAAATAATGATGGTAAAAATGGTAATGATGGATTAGCTTTTTCCCAGTTTTTGGGATCATCTACTTCTTTTTCATCGTCTAATTTACAAATAAAAGGAAGAAATCCATTATCTTTCATTTCTCCCTTTAATATCATTTCTGATTTTTCTATTAAATTATCTAGTGGTCCATCTCTAACATCCCCATTTGTTGAAACATATGTTCTTCTAGGATGGGGTTTTTTACCCAATGCTGTGGTAAAAACATTAATATTATTCCAATTCTCATATTGATGTGGCTCGTCAAAATCTACTTTTCCTGGTCTAAGTCCATCTTTTCCTTTAGGATTATTAGTTCTATACCTAATTATTGAATTTGTTTGTTTGTTTTTTATTTTTGTCTGTGTCCATGAAAAAAATTTTTTTAATTTATTGCTATACGGTCCATCTTCTAAAATATTATATATTTCTTCAAAAGTAATTTTTGCTTGATCTTCTGAATTTGCTGAAATATCTATATGATATTCTCTTATTCCGTTAGTTGGGGTTATTAAGCAAAAGTCTTCAAAGGATAAATATCCATTTTTTCCAAGACCTCTTCCACCTAAAATGAATAAATCACTCCACCTAGGCAAGCCATCTTTTCTAAAAACACAATTATGTAAAATAAAAACAAACTTTTCCCAATCAAATAAATTAAAAGGAAAATATTTTTGATATGAAAAATATTTTTCTATCTGGTTGTCATTTATAGTTAAATCTTCTGTTAAAAGAGCTGTTTTTACTATTTTTACCAATAATTTTTGTTCAATACATGAACGTATTTCTTCTTTTTCAATTAAATCGAAGTATTTCTTTATATATTTGTTATAATTTTTGCAACCTTTTTCATACACTAATTCCTCATAATTCATCATCATCGCCTGCTGCTTCTGATGGTTTTATATCTAATTGTTCTAATATTTTTAGCATCTGTGTGTTAGTTTTATTTAATTCATTTATACTATCATTTTTCTTGTATCCTGATTGTTTCTGACCATTTACCCATTTAACTGAAACTCCTCTTTTTTCAATATCAGCTATTAGCAATGATTTTGTTATCCAAAGATGCATATAATCTTCTACTAAATCAGTATAAAAACGAGCTTTTATCCCTTTAACTTCTAATTGATTTAATAAATCATTTTTTACATTTTGGTAGGTTAAACTATTTTTTAATTCTTCTACAATTGTTGAAATTGCTGGCGGTCTTCCTCTTTTTCTTTTAGTTTCCATATACACCCCTCCCCTCATATGTCTATCACGTGTGCACGCGACATTTCTAAAATGTCTTG
>CAMNMV010000014.1 GCA_946545015.1 uncultured Clostridium sp. | reverse complement strand
TAATTATAAATATCACATAAAAGGATTTTTTTCAATATTAATTAAATATTATAAATTAATATCTTTTATATTATTTTTTAAAATTTTATATTAATAGAAGGCTTTCTATTAATATAAGGATATAACTTTTATAAATTGATTTCAAATAATCAGGATTAATTTAATAAACATAAAAATAAGCACCGCTGGTTTGCGGTGCCTACAATTTTAATAGATGATCAATCAGCCTTTTTCAGCTGCCTTTATCATACGTTCAAGGAACTTCTTGAGATCATTACAAAATTCCTTGTTATTAAGAAGCTGTAGAAAAACTTCTTTTTCGTTATTGAGGTTACAACGCCCAATTTCATGATTGCCACCCCAATTGCAATAGCAATAGAATGTACCATCAAGCAGGCAGTGTCCCCAAGCCTCATACTCGCCGGCATTATCCATGTACCGGTAGCAACTGATCTCATCGACTCCCAGAGGGAACATGAGAACTTTCTTGCATGCTTCAAGTCCTTTTTTGACGAATTGAGCTACCTCAATGAGCTCCTTTGCTTCAGCAAGTTCCTGAATGCTGATTTCATTGTTTGCGATCATCTCTGCCAGTCTGTTGTCCTTTGTCATAATAGTAGCCTCCTTAGACCAGTTAAAATTTAAAACAATAGCCGAATTGCTATTAATAATATTATATCACATTTTATGTAAATACGCAAAAACATCTAAATAAAAAACACGAGATATCCCATGTTTTTTATTTGTTTGTATCTTGCTTTTCTGTATATATTTCTTTTTCGTTTGTATCTAATTCAAATTCATTAGAAGAAATTCTAATAAAACTTGTACCTACAGGATTGTCAATATAGTTCCAGATATCAGGATCTATTTTGTATATTTCAAAAATACTTAGTAGTGCTAGATTTTTATAATCATCTACATACTCTTGTTCTTCATTTCCAGCCATAAATACCCAACCACTATCACTTTCATTAAGAGGTTCATCTCTACGCATATATCCGACTTTCCAACCTTCTTCTATGATTTTCTTAGATACGCATGCTGATAAATTAAAATGCTTCATTCTTTTCTTTATGTCAGAAAAATTTTTTTCGCTATCAATAAATTCATTAATTTCATCTTCAGTTGGTTCAATATCACTATTTATTTTTTCTATGCTTGCATCCCATATTTTTTTATCATCAGCTTGATTTTTTAATATTACAGCTAACTTGAAGATTTCATCTTCTGAAACATCTATAGTAGTTTTTTCTTCTTTAACAAGCTTCTCTCCTTTGGCTCCATAAATATAAATTTCTAGACTAGAATCTGTATTAATTGTTAATTTTATAGCTCCTAAATTCTTTTTATCATTATAGAAAGCCATAAAACTAGAAATTTTACCATTAACATGCCAGTCAAATTCTGTTCCATTATTTCCATTCATATAATATATCATTCCATTTTCTTCTAAGTCACCCATTTTTACATCTGGTAAGTACTTACTAATATTTTCTTTTGCTATTTTTTTAATTTCAGACAATATTTTATTCATAATTTATTCCTCCAATCACAGTTAAATTATGTTTTAAAATTAATTTCTATAATTATTTATACATTATGTAAATAAACAATAATATAATATAATATAATTAAATCAAAATTAAAATTTCACACATTAATTTATTATTGAGCAGTTGCTTTTGACTTATTATATCTATCATAAATCTTACCAACTTTTTCTATACTTTCTATAAGTTCTTTATATTGAATGTCTGCAGCATAAAAATATGTCTTTTGATACACTTCCCAATGATGCTTCATATTTTCATCATCTCTAAGTAAGTTTAACGAATCTTTCCATTTATGTATTATATCTAATGACTCTCGATGTTCTGAAGTTAAGTTTATTGCTACTGTTAATAATTTTTTATTTATATTTTCTTCTTCCATCTTCATTAACATGTAAATATCGTAAAAGTCCCTTATTCTTGTTCCTGTGATCCCTCTTTTTATAACAGCTTCGAATTTTTCTGCTAATATTGTTTCCAAATTATATGACCACACTGGAATTTTTTTATCTTCCAATAACAAATCGTAATTATATTGGATTTCTTTATATGTAATTGCATCACCTGTTGTTATATCTATTTTTAAAATTACAGGCATAGAATTTTTAAATTTTGCTTCAAAAGAAGCTCTAAAGCCATTATAATCATCATCTTCTCTGATTAATTCTATCTTTCTCATAGAAAAAGTTATATCATCTTTTAAATCGATTTCACAAATTTCATTTAAAATTCTAGTAGCATTTTCTTCTGTTAGTTCAAATCCTTTAACTGTTGTGTCCATATCCATAGTAGATCTACTAGACATTCCTAAAATTGCGGATATTAGCATACCACCTTTCAAAATAAAGTTATCCTTATATTTTGAAACAGCTATTCTTTCTAATAATCTTTCAAGCATATATGTCTGAAGTACTGCTTGTGGTGCAACTTTCTTCTCTTTTGATATATTATTTATTTTTGCTTTAAAACTCATTACATTTCCTTGCATGTTTATTCCTCCGTTTTTTACATCATTAAGTTATTAGAATTATATACCAAAAGAATTTCTAATAAAAGCTTTTTTCGACAAAAAAATACAAATGTTGTAAATATTACTACATTTGTATTTTACGAAAGTATTTCTAGATGCATTTTTACAATTTTGGAAATTTTAAAAATTTTAGCATATTCATATAATAAATTAAGGTTTTTATCTTTTCTTTTCATATACTCTTTCAAAGCTGTATTAAATATTTGAGTATCAATTTTGTTCCTATCACGAATTATATCACATATGGTTCTTTCCATATTATATATTCTAATTGAAGTTCCATCTTCAAGTTCTTTTATTGTCAATCCAACTTCAAGTCTTTCTTTATTTATATAATGAGGATTTAACATATCATTTGCAGGTCGTATATTGCTAGGAAATGTCATATCTAAAACAAAAGGCGTTCTATCTGTTAAATTATAAAAATATAAAGCAGTATTATGAGAAAAAATTGCTGTTTTAAATTGTTGACCCATAATATAAAACTCATTTATATCTCTATCAGGTCTAACATATAACCCCCTTGAAACTTTAACTAAATAACCTTCATCAACTAAATTTTTCAAATATTGCCTATGAATGTTATTTTCAGTCAAATCTTTGCTAGAAAGCATACCATTATTAGCAGTTATCAATTCTTTGATTTGTTCTGTTTTCATCATAATCCCCACCTCCTTTTGACTTTTAAATACATTTGACAAGTAATATGTATTTATTTGTCAATTGACTATCTAATACATATTATACACCATATGTATATATTTGTCAAACAGTTGCTCTTTTTCCTATATTATATGTACTATTTAGTAAATATATTCTAAAAACAAAAATAAAACCTTAATTTATATTTAAGGTTTTATTTTTTATTATTTTATATCACTTCTTAATCATACTTAATTATTTTGAATATTTAACATATTCATTTTTCCAATCTGCCGTATAGTTTGGATTGTTTTCACAAAATCTATAAATCATACTTAAGCAATCAAAATCTTTATAGATTTCTTTAATCTTGCTGAATGTCACTTCTTTTTTTGAATTATTAAATAATTTTTTAATTTTTCTTGAAAATTTTGATAAATGGAAAGGATTATATGGTGCTCTTACAGCTAATAAATCGTATTTAACTTCTTTTTCTTCTCTTTCTTTTATTATTCTAGATCCAGCATAAATACTACCATCAGGAATTGATTTAGGCACTGTTGTTCCCATTCCTATTATTGCATTTTCACCTATTATTACTCCTGAATTTATGCTAACATTAATACCAATCCATACATGTTTCTTAATTATTACTTCTCTATAAACATTTGCTAATCCATATGGCATAAATAATTCTTCATTGTAATCATGATTATATGTCATTATCGTACAATTATAACTGATTATAGATCCTGTTTCTATTGTAAGCCCACCTATGCAATTACTATAAAAATTATTACCAATATAAACATTATCACCTATTTTCAATTTTTGAGGATTATCAAATGTGCAATTATCTGATATCACAACATTTCTTCCAATCGTTGCTCCTTGTCTTCTAAGTTTATTAACACGACGATTATTTTTATAGTATTTTATAGCATTTGATATAAATTTTCCCATATTATATTCCCTTTCTTTTTTCGTTTGTTTTATTACTTTTATTGAAGTAAACTTCTTTTGATTGCCAATTCATGATTTTCAGCTTCTTTTATAATTTCTTCTAATATATTATCTTCAATTTTTACAAAATCTTTTAAATCAATTTTGGTATCATTATTTACATTATCAAAATGAAGTATTGGTAAATTAAATTCTAAATCTTTAATTACATTATCAATTTTTTTACTATATGACATCACATACATTTTTTGTTTAGATGTCGAAGATAATATCATTGCATGAAATCTTGCACAAATCATGTATTCCATTTGACTATATATATCAATAAATGAATCTAAATCTCCATCATATCTAACATCTATTAGATTTTCATTTCCTGAAAATTTATCTAATAATATATCTATTGTTTTTTCATCGCCTTCATTTTTGCAGAAAGAAAATAGATATACTTTCATACCATTTTCAAGATAATTCCTAATATTATTTGTTAACATATTAATATATTCTTGACTTTTATCTTTTAAATTTTCTCTAATATCTAAATCAATTACAGAAATACCTATGCTATTTTCGATTTTATTATCAGTCTTAGTTGGATATGTGAAAATATAATCTGGAGCATATCTTACTTTAGGGCTATCTTTAAACATTTCATATGAATATTTATCTCTAAAACAAATATCATAACAATCTGCAAATGCTTTTTTAGATAGATTTAAGTATTCTTCAGTATAGTATGGCCCATAATTGCTACTTACATAGCAAAATGGTTTATTGCTTTCTTTACATCTTTTTATGAAATCATAGAATTTTGCTGAAAGATTATAAACTTTCCCACCTTCCATGAATATTGAGCCGCCAATATATATATATGCATCATATTCGTCTACATGGGTTTTATATAATTCTTCATCTGTATCATGCCCTACTAATACTGTAAGATTTTTATATTCATTTAATTTATCTAAATGGCTTGTATCATTGATTTTCATGTAAAATTCATGATTAGGATATCTTTCCAAAAGCATTTTTATAAATAAATCATCACCTAGATTTTTTCTAGCATATGCCATAAGAAATATTTTCATATTAGCCTCCATTCAAAATAAATTATTTTACAATTCCCATATTCTTTTTCAATGTTTCCCAAATTCTATTTGTTTTTAAATATTCTTCATAATGTTTTTCAACTTCTCTATCATATTTTTCTAGTTCGTGTAAAACTGCTGTAAAACAGTCATCAAAAAATACTTTGTTTAATTTTGGAACTGTATCTTCCAATTTTTCAATTGTTTCTTCAATGTTCTTTTTATATGTTTCTTTATTTTTAATATACATTAATAATGGTTTATATTTTATCCATCCCATTGTAGCTTTTAAGAATCTAGACTTAACATTTTCTTCTCTAACATTAATCTTTCTTAATTTTTTAGGAAAATTTCCTTCCATAATTTCTGTATATTTCAAAAATCCATCATGAAAGTGATATACTGGTATTCTAACTATTTTAGAATCTCCCAATAATGTTGAGAAAAATGTATCTTCACCTCTCGCCAATGGTGGATTATAAAATGCTGGTATTTTTTCTCCATTATTTGTGAATCTAAGACATAAAGTTGAACCTGCAACCCATTTGCCTACTCCATCACTTTCTATTTCATAAGCACCTTTACCATCTGCTAAATCTTTTCTAGCAAATGTAACCCCATTATTGTTATTCATTTTTTCTCTAATAGATTCCCATGAAATAATATCATTACTAACAACTTCGATAAATTCTTTCATATCTTGTTCACCAAAATCTTCTGTATAATCTATATATGGTATTGGTGAAATATATCCACAATGATATCCTATTGTAACATCAGCTTGTTCTTCATCCATAAAATTTAAATGTTTTAATATATTATCTTGTTTTTGCCAATCAATTTTACCGTTATTGTTTAGAACAGCTACTGGATATTCATCATCATCCCAAAACAAAAGATAATCCATTTTATGTTTCAAAGCATAATACATTACTGTATTTCTACCTTTAGCATGTCCATGACCTAAAAAGAAATTCATATCATTATAATTCATATTTTCCCTAGCTACTAGTTTTTTGATTTCTTCTTGTATATCTTCAGGAGTTATATAAACAATATTTATATCTTTATATACTTCTGGAATTATATGATAAAACTCTTCTCTTCTTCCACTTTGATATGATGTATCAAATAAAATAAAAATAGTTAGTTCAACATCCTTGCCATATTTCTTAATCTGATCTAACATATTTTTATAATAATTATTGATTATTCTGCATACATTAGGTCTTCCTGTAACAAAACCAATTCCAAAATTAATTTTTTCTTTCATATTACACCCCTATTTTTATTATTCAATGACATTATTCTATCATAACAAAAGATTTATGTCAATTAATTTATTGAATTGAATTGTCTATATAATATTGTATCAAACTCCAATATTATAAAGCAAAAGCCAGGATATTCCTGGCTACTTTTTATAGTTATATTTTGTTTTCAACTTATTATTCTATATCAATATTTCCCATATCACAATCGACTCTTAAAGTTACACTTGAAGATCTAACACTTTTACCTATATTACATCTTCCCAAATCAGCTTTAGCATCTACATAAACATCATTTATTCTTTTAATTCGTATATTTCCCATATCAGCTTCCACATTTGAATCAGCATTTAAATTCATTTCATCAACTTTAAGATTACCGCAATTCATTTTCATATTACATTGATTTAAAATCGTTCCAATCTCAACATTTCCAGCATCACATTTCACATTTACATTTTTAACTTTATCAATTTTAACATTCCCAGCATCACAGTCTAAATCAATATCAGTATTTTCAAAATTTTGGATTTTTGTTTCTCCAGCATCATTTTTAATTCTAATTTTTCCAACAAAACTTGATGGTGCAAATATTTTTATATCTCCTCTTACACTATTGAAATTAAAAAATCCTGAATTTGTATTTTTGTATTCAATCTTTAATTCATTATTTTCTAAAGAGATTTGTGCATCATCTTTAGTTTCACCATATACTTCTACTTTTAACACATTTTCATCAATATTTTCAAAAATAATATCGCCTGCTGTTTGTGATAAATTTATTGTATTCACATTTTTAATATTATATTGTTCATTATAAATGATATTATCACTTTTCTTTCCTGAAAAGATTTTAAATCCACCATTAAAACTAATAGTTCCATTTAAACATAAAACTAAAAATCCAATTAATAATGCAATTACTATTACTAATAATATTATTAATATTACAATTAAACCTTTACTTTTCATATTAATACCTTCACTCCTATTATTCCTATTATTTGTTTTCTATATTTTTATTATCATCTTTTAACATAAATAATAATTTTACTATTTGGCAAATCAATCCATTGATAATAAATATTACCCATGTTATATGCCATGCAAATGTAGCAAAACTTACTAAGAAATAAATAACTACACATATAGCTCCTATAATGCCATTAATTTGATTTATAATTATATCTTCCTTTTTCTCTTCTTCAGTTTTTTCAAACTTAGGAATTGACATGAAGTGTTTAATAATATTTGTTACTCCTAATCCAATTAATAATAAAAAAGTGCATCCAACTACTATTGGATCCCATTTAAATACTATTATTCCTAATGAAGCAAATACAATTGCAAAAATAAATATAAAAACAGAACCACTAATTACTTCTGCTGATTTTCTTTTAATTTGATTTCTAGTCATATTTTCATAATCATCTTCTTTACCTCTTGTAAATAAATGATCTTTTATTTTTTCTTTATTTTCTACATTACTCGAATCTCCTTGTTCAAATGTTTCACCTTTCAATAATTCATTTGGGGTTATTCCATATAAATCACATAATGGAACTATTTTATCAAAATCTGGTGTACTTTGATTAGTCTCCCATTTTGATATTGTCTGCCTTGTTACATTTAATTGTTCTGCAACATTTTCTTGTGATAAATTTTTTGCTTTTCTTAATTCGTATAATTTTTCTCCTAAATCCATTTTTAATACCTTCCTTTCTGATTCCATTATAGGATTTTTTTTAGTTGCATTCTACCAAGTTTAGTTGGAAATTTGTCAACCAAACTTAACATCTTAGTTTTTTCAATGGTTTCATATGTTTTTATAAAAGCATTTACTATAATTATTTTTATAATTTTATAATATTTTTAATTATAAATCAATAATTCAATTATCCATTTCATTTTTAAATTGTGAATAAAAATAAAAATTTGTCAATAATGTTAATATTATTTGACAAATTTTCATTATATTTTTTATATTCTTTTTACTTATTGTTTTTATTTATTTCATCAAGATTTGCTTGTCTTTTTATTTTATTAGTTGTTGTTTTGATTAAAGGTTCTTCTGTAATTATCATTCCTCTTATAGCTTTATATTTTGGCATACTTGAATTTATTTCTTTAATCCTATTAGCTAATGCTTTATAGATTTCTTCTTCAGTTTCAACTTTGTATGCCTCTTTAATTACATCTCTATCATAAACAATTTTAACATTAATTTTAACATTTTCTTTATCTTCTGATAGTGTTTTACCAAATATAAATGATTCTTTAACCCCTTCTATTTTATTTACTAAATTTTCCATTTCTTCTGGGAATATATTTTTACCATTTTTTAGTACAATTACGCTTTTCTTTCTTCCACAAATAAAGATATATCCATCTTCATCTATTTTAGCTAAATCCCCCGTCTTAAACCATCCATCTTCAAATGATTCGTTTGTAGCATCTGCATCATTATAATATCCCAATGATACATTTGGCCCTTTTACAACAAGTTCTCCTATTTTCTCACTATTTACATCAATTAATTTTACTTCATCACTTGGAACACATTTTCCAATTGAACCTGTTCTATATTCTTTATTTGTACCAATAGCAACTACTGGAGAAGTTTCTGTAAGACCATATCCTTGTACTAAATTAAATCCTAATAATCTGTATTTTTCTTCAATGGAATAATCTAATGCTGCAGCTCCTGATATAAATAATTTTATATTTCCTCCAAACATATCATGTATATCTTTAAAAGCTTCTTTTCGTTCCTCCATTGTAGCATTTCGGTATTGTTCTTCTCTTTTTAAAACTTCTTCTAGTTTTCCTTGTTTATCTAATTGTTTTCTTATCATTCCAAATATTTTTTCATATATTCCAGGTACACAAGCCATAACTGATACTTTATATTCTAATAAATTTTGAGTTATATGTCTTAATCCATCACAAAATACAGTTTGAGCTCCTTTATATAATGAAAATAAAAAGCCAACAGTACATTCAAAAACATGATGTATTGGTAATATTGAAAGAAAGATATCTTCGCTTGTTACATCTAATATACTTGCAATATCAATAAGATTTGAGCATATATTTTTATGTGAAAGCATTACAACTTTTGATCTAGATGTTGTTCCAGAAGTAAAAAGCATTATACTCATTTTTTCACTATCAATTTTTGCATCTAAAAATTCTCTGTTCCCATTTAAGATAAGTTCTTTACCTTTTTCAATTAATTCTCTTTGAGAATATATTCCTTCACTATTTTTCAAATTATCCATTGAAATAAGGTGTTTTAATCTATTACTTTCTTTATATTTTATCTTAGTTAATATTTCTTCGTATTTTTTAGAATAGAATATTGCTTCTACTTCTGATCTTTGTATTACAGATTCTAACTCATTTGCAGGTAATGATTTATCAAGAGGGACTACAGTTCCTGCACCGCAAACTACTGATAAATATGCAATTTCCCATTCATATCTATTTTCTCCAATAACAGCTATTCTTTTTCCTTTTAATCCTATATCAATCAAAGCTGTTCCTAAGCAATTTATCATATCTCTTACTTGTTTATGTGTAAAAGTTTCATATTTACCTGGTTCTGTTTTTATCTTGTAAGCAATATTATTTTCATATAGCTTTCCTGTTTTTTCTAACATATCTTTAAGATTCTCTATTTTGATTGTTTCATATAATCTTTCACTCATATATATCTCTCTTTCTTATACTTATTTTAATTGTTTTAATTATTTAAATTAAGTAATATTATAAATTTTGATAATGATTTTTCTCTTGTCTAACTTTATATTTATATCACACTTTAAAAAAAAAATCATTTAACTGACCTATTAGTATAACTAATTCTTATTTTATACTTAAAAACTTTGCACAAAATTATTAAAAATTATTTCATTTTTAATATTCTTATTATATAATTTAGATAGCATAAAAAAATGTAAAATATTGGGAGGAAACCAATGAAAATTACTAAAATTGAAACAAATATAAAAAGAAATCTATATTTACATGAATCTGAAATAAGCAAAACAAAAGCTTATAATGATAAAATTGAAAATAATGTTTTAAATATATACCCATCAATAAAATACCAATCGATACTTGGTTTTGGTGGTGCGCTTACAGATTCTTCATGTTATGTTTTAAACAATTTAAATGATGATATTAAAAATCAAATTATAAACGAGTACTTTGATAATAATGGATTGAACTACGAGATTTGCAGATTAACAGTTGGAAGTTCTGATTTCTCGCCCAAAAGTTATTCATATTCATATAAAAAAGATTTATCAGATTTTAGTATTTCAGAAAATATAAAATATGTTATCCCTACAATAAAATTGGCACAAGAAAAAAATCCAGGGCTCAAATTTTTAGCATCAGTATGGTCCCCTCCAGCTTTTATGAAAGATAATAAAATGCTTTCTTTAGGTGGACATCTAAAAGATAAATATAAATCACTCTGGGCTGAATACTTAGTTCGTTATATTAATGAGTATAAAAAAGAAAATATAAACATAGAATATATGACTATTCAAAATGAGCCAAATGCAACCCAACTATGGGAATCTTGTAGATATAGTGCTGAAGATGAAGCTAATTTATTAAAACAATACTTATTCCCTACTTTCAAAAGAAATAATTTAGATACTAAATTTCTTATTTGGGATCATAATAAAGATAATATTGTAAATCGTAATATTGATACTCTAGTAAAATATGGAGCTTTAGATTATGCTGACGGAATTGCATTTCATTGGTATACTGGAACTCATTTTGAAAATATTAAAATCTTGCGCGATCTTTTTCCTGACAAACTTTTAGTTCATTCTGAAGGCTGTACAGGATATTCAAATTTCAAACCTGAAGATGAATTATTTAATGCTAATATGTATGCTCGCGAAATAATAGGAGACTTTAATTCTGGCGTTAATGCTTTTATAGATTGGAATACAGTATTAGATTATAAAGGGGGACCTAATCATAAAAATAATACATGTAATAGCCCAATTATGATTAATAAAAATAATGATGGCTATATAAAAACACCTGCTTTTTACTATATTGCACAATTTAGTAAATATATAAAACCGGGTGCAGTAAGAATTGGTTTTAGTAGATTTACTGAAAGTATTAATATGACTGCATTTATGAATCCTGATAATTCAATAATTGTAGTTTTATTAAATCAAAACAATCATAATATTGAATATAATTTATGTATAAATAATCAAACATTTCATGATAATTTAGATAGTCAAGCAATAGTAACTTTTATAATAAATCAATAAATGGAGAGTGAATAAAATGATAGATAGAGATAATAATCCTGAATATTTAAATTCTTTTTTAGATTATTCAGCAACAATATTAAATAAATCCCCTAATTCTATTAAAGAATACAATTATGACATAACAAATTTTTTGAAATTCATAAAAATACATTTCAATTTGACTAGTGAAACCGAAATTGAGAAAATAACCATTAAAGATATTTCAGTTGATACTTTAAAGAAAATAACATTAAATGATATTCATGCATATTTAGCCTATATGACAAACACATTTCATAGTAAAGCTGCTACAAGAGCTAGAAAAGCTTCTACAATAAGAATTTTTTTCAAGTATCTAACTCAAAAAGAAAATTTATTAGAGATAAATCCTGCTCAAAATCTTGAAAATCCCAAAATGGATAAAAGATTACCTAAATATCTAACTTTAGATGATAGTAAAAAACTTCTTGAAATTACAGCAAATGAAGATGAAAACAGAAATGCCAAAAGAGATTTTGCAATAATTACCCTATTTTTAAACTGTGGTATGCGTTTATCTGAATTAGTTGGAATTAATGTTTCTGATATAGAATTTTCTGAATGTAAAATGAAAGTTATAGGTAAAGGAAATAAAGAAAGAACAATATACCTAAACAAAGCTTGTATGAAAGCTATAAACGAATATTTACAGCTTAAGCCTCAAGGGAAAAAAGATGCTTTAAATTCTGAAAAGGCCCTATTTCTTAGTGAAAGACATACAAGAATTGGAAGAAGAACTGTACAACATATCGTAGAAAAAGAACTTCATAATGCGGGACTCGATTCTAAAAAATGTTCTGTACATAAACTTCGTCATACTGCTGCAACTCTTATGTATCAATATGGTCAAGTAGACATTAGAGCTCTTCAAGAACTTTTAGGACATGAAAGTATATCTACAACTGAAATTTATACTCATGTCGAAAATAGTCAAGTGCGTAATGCCGTTGAAAGTAATCCTTTAGCTAATATGTAATTAAAAATATTTGTATATGTATTGCCCGCATTTGCGGGCTTTTATATTCATAATAATATTGGCCCTATTTGCTCATTTTCCAAAGCATATTCTATTGTTTTGATAATATATTCGCAATCAAAAACTACTGATCTTGGCTTAGTAATTGGATTATCTTGTTTAAATGGAACAAAATAATAGTTTTTTCTGTTTAATAGTTTTCCTATATTTTCTGCATTTCCACTTAAAGCATTATTAGTAGATGGTGCTATTACTACAGGTAAATTATTTCTTAAATGTGATTTAACAGCCATTGTAGCTGGAGTATCTATTATATCATTTGCAAGTTTTGCCATAGTATTTCCGCGATGCTGGAACTACTACCATAATATCAGTCATATGTTTTGGACCAATTGGCTCTGCATCTTTTATTGTATGAATAATTTTCTTTCCCGATATTTCTTCAATATCTTTTATAAACTCTTCTGCTTTTCCAAACTTAGTATCCATATTATAAGCATTAAATGACATTATAGGCATTACCTCTGCCCCGTTTTTTCACTATCTCTTTCATCTTAGGAATGACTTTATTAAAAGTACAAAATGATCCTGTCATTACAAAGCCTACCTTTTTTCCTTTTATGTCCAAAGGTTATTCCCCCTTTCTTTTGTATCTAATATATAATATGAAATCAGATCATTTTTTGAGAATATTTAATTATAAATAAAAAATTATTATGAAAATTATTGTATCGTTTTTTAAATTTTAAAAAACTATTTTCAAGATACTAAAAAAGTGGTATAATAGCACTACAATTTCAATATATTTTAGGAGGGGTTCAATATGATATTATATAATTCAGAAACAAAACAAAAAGAAGAATTTAAACCAAACAGTGGAAATCAGGTTAAAATGTATACTTGTGGTCCTACTGTTTACAATTATGCTCATATTGGTAATTTAAGAACATACATATTTGAAGATGTTTTAGAAAAAGCTTTAACATATTTAGGTTATGATGTTCAAAGAGCAATGAATATTACAGATGTTGGTCATTTATCTGATGATTCAGATTATGGTGATGATAAAATGGTAAAAATGGCAGAAAAAGAAAATAAATCTGTTTTAGATATAGCAGCATTCTATACCAAAGCTTTCAAAAAAGATTTTGAAAGACTTAATTTAAAATGGCCTCAAACAGTTATCCCTGCTACTTCTTGTATTGATACATATATTGAAATTATTCAAAAACTAATTGAAAAAGATTATGCTTATGTATCAAACGGAAATGTATATTTCGATACTTCTAAATTAGAAAAATATTATAGATTTACTAATCAATCTCAAGATGAAATGTTAGTTGCTGCAAGAGATGATGTTGAAGAAGATCAGTCTAAGAAAAATGTACAAGACTTTGCCTTATGGTTTACAAAATCAAAATTTGAAAATCAAGCTTTAAAATGGGATAGCCCTTGGGGTGTTGGTTACCCTGGTTGGCATATTGAATGTTCTGGAATTAGCTATAAAGCTTTAGGAGAATATTTAGATATACATTGTGGTGGTGTTGATAATAAATTTCCTCATCATACAAACGAGATTGCTCAATCAGAAGGTTTTTTTGGTCATCATTGGTGTAACTACTGGTTCCATGTTGAGCATCTTAATGTTAAAGATGGAAAAATGAGTAAAAGTGCAAACAACTTTACAACTGTCCAAACATTAATTGATCAAAAATATGATCCTCTTGTTTATAAATTATTCTGCTTACAATCACATTATAGAAAAATTCTAATATTCAGCTATGAAGGTTTAGATTCAGCTAAAAATGCTTATAATAAACTAATAAATAAAATAGCTTCTTTAAACAAAAATGATGGCGATATTGATTTTGATAAAATAAAAGAATTTGATGATAAATTTAAAGGTGGATTAGAAAATGATTTAAATACAGCTACATGTGTTACAGTTTTATTTGATGTTATAAAAAGTGATTTAAACGATGCTTCTAAAATCTATTTAATCGAGCAATTTGATAAAGTACTTGGTCTATCATTACTTGCTCCAAAAAATATCTTAAATAATGATATAGATGATAGTAAAAAGGATTATATCTTATCTAAGATTGAAGAAAGAAAAATTGCAAAACAAAATAAAGATTATCAAACTGCAGATAAAATTAGAAGCGAACTTTTAGAACAAGGCATTGAACTTATAGATACCAAAGAAGGTACTGAATATAAAATCATATAATTTATATAGTCAAATACAATAATAAAATAATAATATTATAATATAAAAAGACTCTCAATAAATTTGAGAGTTCTTTTTGTTAATAACAATTTATTTATTTTGATTTATTTATCATTTTGATTCGCATCATTTTGTTTTTCGCCATTTTGATTTTCTGATAACTTATATTGTAATTCTTCGGCTTTTAATTCCATAGCATCATTTAAGCATCCACCTTCAATAATTTGTAGAAAACTACCATATGATGTTGGTAAGCCAATAATTCTTCTTTTAAAATAATTAATTAAATATTTTTGATTATTTGTAGCATCATTCTTAAATTGAGACATTCTATATTTTAAATTATATTTATTTACTTCTTGTAACATTTTTAAATCCGGTGTATTTGATAATTGATCTAGTGCATAATATAACCCCAATATTTCTTTCATTTGATCATCAGCTTCTTTATATCTTCCTTCTAGAATATCATCTACACTTCCCCAATTAATATCTCCATCATCAGGGTCAACATCTGGTTTAAATCTAACATAAGAATGTGGTATTTTTTTGTCTATTTGAGTATAAAATTCAATTTCTTCCTTAGCAATTCTAGCTTCTTCTGCAGAATACTGTACGTCTAAGTTATCATTAATTAACTTACGTTTTTTGACTTCACCAAATATTTTCTCTATTGGATCTTCAAGTTGATTAACAAAATATACTCCTCCCTCGTCTTCAAGATCTGCAAATTCATAATCAATATATGTTTGAAGAAATACTTCTGTTAATGCTATCATATTCTTCCTAGAAAATCCTTCTAGTTTATTTGTCATAATATCACTTTTAACAAGATCTTTATCCATATATTCTATTCTATTTTTATAGTGAATAAAATATCTTAATAATTCTGTATCAGTTAAAGCCGAGAATAACTCTAATTTTTGCTGTGAATCATCAGTTTTATATAATTCTTCAACTTTATCAATTACTTTTTTATCTTTAACTTCATTATTATCTTCTATCTTTGGCATATCTCTTAACCTCACATTATTATAAACTTCATTTATAAAATTACTATTACATTTTTCAGTTTTGGATTTCTTTTTCTCTATTATTTGTGGATCACGTCCATCCATTCCATCTTCTGTTGTAAGTAAAAAATAAGCAAATTCATAATTAGACATATTCTCTATTTTCTGTAACATAGTTTCTTTAAATTTCGGATTAGTACATAAATAAACTCTATTGGAACTTAAATATGCAATAGCAAAATCTCTAAAATTAATTTCATTTAATTTATAATTTACAGCATCATATACTTTTTCAAAATCCACATCAAATAATTCAGCTGTTTGTAGCATATTAATAGTAGAAATTAAGCTTTTAGTAACATTCATTCTTGAATCAATAGATTCTTCATCATATTCCAAATCTTCAACAGCCTCAGCAATTCTTTCTTTCGTATCTTCATCATTTGAAGCAATGTCCCAAATTTTTTCTAATTCTTTAGTTCCTTCTCTCATTGCTTCTTCCTTTTCCTCATCCAATTTCTTTGTTCTAGGCCCATCAAAAGGTCTTAATATAGATCTTATTAAATTATTAAATTGATTTCCCTTTTCAGCAAACTCTTCTTCCATTTTCTCTTTTTCTCTATCTTCATCATACATTTTCCAAAAAGTTTTTTGAGTTTGGAAAGATTCAATTAGTTCCATTGTTTTTGCCACGCCTTTTTCATCTAATGAACAATCGATTAACTCTCGAATCGACTGTATCTCAGCTTCTGAATATCTTTCATATATATCCATAAATTCTCCTTCTATTTTTCTTGTGAATTATACAATTGATTATTTAATATCTTATTTTGCAATTCATCTGCTTTTATTTCCATAGCATCACCCAAACATCCATTATCAACACACATAAAAAATGTTGAATATTTTATTGGCATATTTAAAATCCTACTTTGTAAATATCTAACCACATATTGTTGAAAATCAGATAATTGGCTAACATCATCCTCTTTGCATTTTACATTATAATGATTAGCCATTTGTAAGACATTTATGTCTGGTGTCCTATTTAGCTCAAGTATTGAATTATAGAATTTTAAATAGCTCTTGATTTTTGGATACATAGTTTCAAAATTTTCTAATTCATCAATATCTTCATTATCATATATATCGTCATATTCATCACCATATTCATCATAATATTCTTCTTCATATTCATATTCACGTTTGTCACCAGTTTCATAATATTCAACTTCTTCGACTTCTTCATCAGCTAATACTGGATTAAAATATGGTAAAATTCCAATATTTCTATTTACATCATATACTTTTTCCTTTTGTATAACTTTAAACATATCTTCATCAGAATATGTTACTTCAAAATCATCAGTTATCAATTTTCTTCGTTTTGCTTCATCAAATAAAATTTCAAATTGTTTTGCATATTCTTTTATTGGAATAGTTTCCTCCGATTCTTCAACCTCTTTAGCATATTGATATATATCTGTAAATTTTTCCACCAAAAATATAATATTTTCTCTCGAAAGTTTTTTGATTCTTTCTTCAAATATTTTAGAATTACGTATATTAGAATCAAATAAATCAAATGTACTTTCATAACTCAAAACATATTTCATAAACTCTGTATCTGTAAAATTAGAAAATGTCTCTACTGCTACTTTAGGATCATCTATCCCCCTAATTAATTTTTCTTCATTGCTTAATTTATCAAAACTTATTTTTGCTTGTGGTAATCTTGCATCCTCTGGTGCATCATAATATTGTAATGCTTCATACACTTTATTCACAAATGGATCATCCAATTTTTCAACTTTATGTTTTATGATTTCTACAGTTGGTGTATAATTAATATCTATATAACTTTGTGCTGTAAGCATAAAATACATGAATTCACTAGTAGACATGTTATCTAATTTATTTCTTATGGTGTCTTCAAATTTTGAATTTTTAAAAAAGTTTTCTGCAATAACATTTACATATACTAGATAAAAATCATCATTATTTATTTGTTCTAATTTATTATTAACTGCCTTATATATCACATTAAAGTCATCCTGAGCCTCCTCTGGGGCTTGATCTAATAATTCAATAGTTGAAATTAAACTATATACCGTAGTAGCACGAGTAGCTATCTCGTTTGGATCGTATTCCATTTCTTGCATAGAATTAGAAATTATACTCTGTACTTCTGAGTCTTTTGTGAAGACTTTCCAAAGTTTTTTTACATCATCTTGAGTAATTTCAATTCCATCTATTTGAGTATTTTCTAATTCTTCCTCAAAAAAATCTTCTAGTTCTTCGTCTTGTTCTTGTTCATCTTCTTCATCTTCTAATTTATCTTCTTTAAACCCATCATATTCTAGCCAAAATTGTTCATTTCCAATGACTCTTAATAAATTTACAGTTCTCTCAATTCCATATTTGGATAAATATGATTCTAATATTCTTTTGGTATTTTTTATATCGTCTTCTGAATATTCCATCAGTATCACCTTTAACTATTATTTTATATAATTAACTAATTTTGCTGTTTCTTTTGCAATCATTAATTCTTCGTTTGTTGGTATAATATATGCTCTTATTTTAGATTCTGGTTTTGTAATTAATCTTTCTTCTCCTCTTATGTTATTAGCTTCTTCATCAACTATCAATCCCATAAATTCAAGTTGTTTGCAAATTCCTTTTCTTATATTAATTTGATTTTCTCCAACTCCACCTGTAAATACAACTGCATCTAATCCATTCATTGCAACAGCATATTTTGCAATGAATCCTGCAATTGAATATTTAAATGCTTCCATTGCTAAAGTTGCTCTTTCGTTATCTTCATAAGATGCTGCTTCAATTACTCTAAAATCTGGAGCTAATCCTGAAATTCCCATTACGCCTGACTCTTTATTTAACATACTTTCAGCTTGTTGCGCTGTCATATTTTCTTTTTTCATAATATATGTTACAACAGATGGATCTAAATCTCCACTTCTTGTAACCATAGGGATTCCTGCAAGCGGTGTTAATCCCATACTTGTATCTACAGATTTACCACCTTGAACAGCGCATATACTTGATCCTTGTCCTAAATGACATGTTACTATTTTTAAATCTTCTATAGGTTTATTTTCTATTTCTGCTAATCTTTGAGAAACATACATATGTGATGTTCCATGGAATCCATATTTTCTTATTCCATATTTTTTATAATATTCATATGGTATTGGATAAATATATCTTTCTTTTGGAATTGATTGATGGAATGCTGTATCAAATACAACTACCATTGGTTTACCTGGCATAACAGCTTGGCAAGCTCTCATCCCTTGTGCTGCAGCTTTATTGTGTAGTGGTGCAAGTTCTGCTGCTAATTCTACTTTATTTATAACATCTTCTGTAATTAATACAGGCGTTGAGAAATATTCTCCTCCATGAACTACTCTATGTCCTATTGCATTAACTTCACTTAGAGAATCTATAACTTTATATTCTGGATTAATTAATTGTTTTAAAGTAAAATCTATAGCTTCTTCATGGTTAAATGCTGGATGTTGTATTTCTATTTTTTGTCCATTTACTTTATGTGTAATAAAAGCTTCTTCTTCTCCTATTCTTTCATATTTTCCAGAAGCCATAACTTCTTCTGTTTCCATATTAATTAATTGATATTTAAGTGATGAGCTCCCGCAGTTTAATACTAAAATTTTCATTTTTAAATTCCTCCTAATTTTTTTATTTTAATTTATCATATATAATTTATAATATATAACTTAACATATATAATTTAATTTTTTCAATACCTCAATAGATTCTTCTAAATATTGTGTATGTGGTTCCAAATTCCAAATGGCATTTGGACAATATTGTTCTAGTAAATTTAATACATTTTCAATATTAATATTTCCATTATTTAATCCAAAATGCTCATCATTATTATAACCTGGTTTGTATTGTTTACCATGATTATTATGTAGATGCAAATATGCAATCCTATCTCCAAGTGAAGTAATCCAATCTTCAACCTTCATATTTGAATTAGCATTAGCATGGCCAATATCTAAGCATATTTTTAGCCTTGGATCATTTACTAAATCTATTTCTTCTTTCATTATCTGAGAATCTTCCTCAAACTGGTTTTCTATACACATAGTAATAGAATTGTCTTTTTTTTCAAAAAATTCTTCCCAAAATTTCTTTGCTCTTTCAATCCATGCTTTTTGATAATATGTTCCCGGGATATATCCATTATGAATAACAATTTCTGTACAATTAAGTTCTTTTGCAATATCATATATATAATTAAACATATTCATAGTTTCTTGTCTTAATAATTTCATTTTTGTTCCAATATTTAAATCCCAAAAAGGCGCATGTAAAGACTTTCCTCCTTTAATATTTTTAAAGACTTTCTTACATTGCTCTAATAATTCATCTTTGTTTGTAATATATGGATCATGAAATCCTTGTACCTCAATCCCCAAATTGTTTTCTATAGATAATTTTGAAGTTGTTTCTAAATTTCCATCATCGCATAATCTAATTTCTTTCATTAATAAGGTTTACCTCCTAATTAAAAAATCAAATTCATTGTTTCTCTTGCAATCATTAATTCTTCATTTGTAGGAACTACACAAATTTGTATACTAGAGTCATTTCGTGAAATAATTGCTTCTTCGCCTTTGACCTCATTTTTATTTAAATCTAATTTAGCACCTAAAAATTCTAAATTTTTACAAATATGTTCTCTACAATAAGGACTCTTTTCTCCTACACCTGCTGTAAATGTTAATACATCTATTCCTCCCATTGCTACTGCACATTTCATTATATATCCTGCTATTAAATAACAAAATACATCTAATGAAAGTTTAGCATGTGTTCCACCTGATAATGTTTCAAATTCAATGTCTCTAAAGTCTGTTGAAACACGAGAAATGCCATATACTCCAGATTTTTTATTAAGAATATCTTCTATTTGTTCAATAGTTAAATTTTCCTTTTTCATTAAATATGTTAATATTGATGGATCTAAATCTCCACTTCTTGTTCCCATAGGAATTCCACCAAGTGGAGTAAGCCCCATACTTGTTTCTACAGATTCACCATTTTGTATTGCACAAATACTCGCACCTTGTCCTAAATGGCAATTTACTATCTTTAAATCTTTTACATCTTTTCCCAACATTTCTGCTACTCTATATGCAACATATTTATGTGACGTTCCGTGGAATCCATATTTTCTCACACCATAATTTTCATAATATTTATATGGTATTGGATAAATATATCTTGATTTTGGTATTGATTGATGAAAAGCTGTATCAAATACTGCAACCATTTTCATGTCTGGAACTACTTTTCTACAAGCCTCAATTCCAAGTATTGCAGCTGGATTATGAAGTGGAGCTAAATCACTACATCTTCTTATTTCTTCAATAACTTCATCATTTATTAATACAGAGTTTGTAAATTTTTCTCCACCATGAACTATTCTATGCCCTATTCCTCCTAATTCGTTTAAGTCTGAAATCACTCCATAGTGATCATTTGTTAATCTATTTAAAACAAATGCAATTGCTTCTTCATGATTTTTAGCTTCTCTTTCAAATTTATGTTTCATTCCATTTACTTTGTGTGTTAAAAATGAATTGGGTTGTCCTATTCTTTCAAAATATCCTTTAGCTATTGTCTTATTATTTTCCATATCAATCACTTGATATTTTAAAGACGAACTTCCCGAATTTAAAACTAATATTTTCATACGTATCTCCTTTTTATTGGTTTTGTGCTTGTACTGCAGTTATAGCAACAACTCCTACTATATCATCACTACTACAACCTCTCGATAAATCATTTACTGGTCGTGCAATTCCTTGGCACAATGGACCATAAGCTTCTGCTTTTGCCAATCTTTGTACTAATTTATATCCTATATTTCCAGCATTTAAATCTGGGAATACCAATACATTAGCTTGTCCTGCTACTTTACTTCCAGGTGCTTTAGATTTTGCAATCTCTGGAACAATTGCTGCATCCAATTGTAATTCGCCATCAATAGCCAAATTGGGATTATTAGCTTTTATTTGATTTGTAGCATTTACCATTTTCTCTGTTAATTCTGATTTAGCACTTCCATATGTAGAATATGAAAGCATTGCAACCTTAGCTTCTTTTTGGACTAATAATTCAAAACTTTTTGCTGATGAAACAGCTATAGCTTCTAAGTCATCAACTCCAGGATTTGGATTTAATCCACTATCTGCAAATATAAATGTTCCATTTTCTCCATATTCACAATCAGGTACAACCATTATAAAAAATGCTGATACAAGTTTAGTTCCTTCTGCAGTTTTTAATATTTGAAGTGCTGGTCTTAATGTGTCTGCTGTTGAATGTGCAGCTCCCGAAACAAGTCCATCTGCTTCTTTATTTTTTACCATTAACATTCCATAATATACTGGATCTAAAACTAATTTTTTAGCTTCTTCTACTGTCATTCCTTTATTTTTTCTAAGTTCTACTAATAAATTAACATATTCAATATATTTTTCTGAATTTGCAGGATCTACTATCTTTACATTTTCTAAATCTATATTGTTTTCTATAGCTTTTTTAGTTATATTTTCTTTATTTCCAACTAATACGACATTTGCAAATCCCTCATTTTTTATTTTTTTAGTGGCTTCAAGTATTCTTATATCTTCTGCTTCTGGAAGAACTATAGTTTTAATACTTTGTTTTGCTCTTTGTTTTATCTCATCAATAAAGCTCATATCTTTTCCTCCTTATAAAATCTTTTACATTATATATATAATTTCTATAAAGTACAAGTAATATCAATAAAAACTAAATATTAATTTAGTTAAAACTTTTCAAGATTTAATCACTCTTTTTCTTCCTGCACTCTTTGTTCTTGTCCTTTCTCCATGCATTTTTCTTATTATATGCTCTTTATGAAATTCATTATTTGCTCAGCAAGTTCATCTTCATAACCATTATATGAATGGTTTGCACCATCAATATATTCGATATCTTTCTTTACCCCAGTTATATTATTTGAAACTTTTTCAACTAATTCTTGAGGTTTATATAATATTGCTTCATTTACTGTTCCCCATCTCATAAATACTGGTTTATCTGCTCTTTTAACTATATTATAATCATCAATATCAATTTGTTCATAATCTCTCATATATCTTAGGTATGTTTTTACACACATTGGATGTATAAATGCTTCTCTAGGCATCAATTGAGTTAATTCTCCTTGTTCTTCTTTCTTTTCTGCCCAATTTATAAAATAATCCAAGTTTTCCTTAAAATTATGTTCCATAACTCTATTTATATCAATTAATGATAATAAGATAAATCCTTTTATATTATCTACAAGCTCACTATTTTCTTCTTTTAATTTTTTGTATGTATATAGTATTTTTGTACACCCTAAGCTATGTCCTTGTAAATAAATATTTTCATAGCCTAATTCTTTTAATTTTAACATTGCTGCTACTATATCATAATATCCATCTAGTGGATCTTCGAAAGCTGTTCCAACTAAAATTCTTTCTTTAACTCCATTTACTTTTCTTTTTGCATATCTTGCAATTTCACTACCTCTATTATTAAAACAATAATAATCAAATCCTTCTTCAACTGCTTTAGAAGCTATTTTAACTTCTTTTTTTCTTAGGCAATTACTTCCCATTCCATGAACTGATAAAATCACATCTTTTGTTTCTTTATTTGATTTATATAAAAATCCATTTAATTTAATATTATCTTTTGTTACTAAATTAATTAATTCCATTTGACATCCCCTCTTATATAAGCTTTTACTAAATTATGCCTGTAATCATTAATCCTTTAATGCTTTTTCTATCATCGCCATTCTAACAAACACTCCATTTTCAATTTGTTTAAATATACGTGATTTATCGCATTCAACAACATCATCTGAAATTTCTACATTTCTATTAAAAGGTGCTGGATGCATTATAATAGCATTTTCTTTCATTTTAGAAACATTTTCATTATTTAATCCATACTTTTTATTATATTCTTCACTATTAATATTTAAATTTTCCGCATGTCTTTCTAATTGAATTCTAAGTAACATAACAACATCTACTTGTGGCAAATATTCTTCAAAATCAACAAATTCTAAATTTTCATCTCTGAATTCCTCTGGTCCAGATGTATATACAGTCATTCCAAGTCTTTCCATTACTTTGATGTTAGAATGAGCTACTCTTGAATGTTTTATATCTCCTACTATTAAAACTTTAAGTCCTTCAAAATGCCCAAATTCTTCCTTTATTGTATATAAATCTAATAAAGATTGTGATGGATGATCTTTTGTGCCATCTCCCCCATTTAATATTGGTATTCTAATATTTTCTAATTGTTTGTAATATTCATCTTCTCTATTTCTTATAACAACAGCATCAATTCCAAAACTTTCAAAAGTTTTTACTGTATCATATAATGTTTCTCCTTTTTTCATACTTGAACTTTCTGGAGCAAAGTCTATTGTTCTGCATCCTAGCTTTAATTCAGCTGTTTCAAAACTATAATGTGTTCTTGTTGATGGTTCAAAAAAAAGATTAGCTATAATTTTTTCACCGTTATAGTTAATCTTTTTAATGCCGCTCTTAAAGTCGGCAGCACTATTTAATATTTCTTCAATTTCTTTAACTTCTAAATCTGCTAATCTTAGTATATCCATAATCTCTTTTCCAACCTTTCTTAATTCTTTACAGATTGTATCATTAAAGGACTTTTTTAGCAATAGTATTTTACAAATTTCTTCATATATAAATAGAAGAATATAAATAAAAAACAAGTTAGGAAATATCTCCTAACTTGTTGCGGGTTATGTCTCACTTTCTTCGTCTTTTTTGTTTTCTTTGTTTTTTTCATTCATTATCTTTTCCAATTGTGCTGCATTCATCATAATAAGAATTGCTGCTATGCTTGTTAAAACCATCATAGAAACCTGTTTTTCATATCCATAATAAAACATTACCTGCTCTAATATGGCCCAAGCTATTATTGGTTTTACTAATGGTTTTATAAAACTAAAATAAGCTTCATCAGTGTCCATTAAGCTTCTTTTTCTGTTTTTTATTATAAAACCCAACAGTCTATAGGCTATGATGATTAGGATGACCGCATCCAAAATGTAAAAGATAACTTCTCGCATAGTATTCATATTGTCCTCCCGCACATTTAAGTGCTAATTCATGATGTCCATAGGCTACTGCCTGCTTATAATATTATTATACCACAAAATAGAAAAAACGCCAAGTTTATTTTAACTTGGCGGTTCTTCTGTATTTTCTTCTTTACTCTGTAACAGCCTTTCACGCTCCCGTACATAAAGATTATAATTCACTTTTAATGCAAGAAGTGAAATCAATATTGCTAATGCAACAACTATTATGTTTTTTCTAAATGGATTTACATCCAGTAAGAGCGCAAAAGCGACCAGCATCATTAAGAACTGCTTTGCAGCCTTATCTTCCTTGAAATCCTGATCCTCTGTAAAAAAGAAAAATAATCGCAAGATCGTAATGATCATCCCAATAATCCACAATATTTTCAACATAGATAGCCCCCCTTATAAGCTAATACCCTGGATTATTTTGTTTGTAGTACCATTATACTACAAAATCTACGCAAAAACAAGATTTATGTTAATTTTATATTAATTTAAAAGACGAGGGAAAATTCCCTCGCCAATTATTCATCATTTTTGGTTATATCATCTTCCTTTTGCTTTTTCTCATCTTCGACCATTTGCGCTAACGTTTTTAGCTTTCCAGTACTTATTTCGTAGTCTGTAATTGCGTTTTGAACAACTCCTATTAAGATTAGAACGTTTAGAAGCATTGCCAATCCGAAATATATTCTACGCTTGTCTGGAGAAGCATAAACAGCCAAGCCGTCAAGTGTCAATGCTAAAAGTATTGCAAGGAACGCTAATACTTTTGCTCCGGGTGTTAAGGCATGCCTGTCTTCTATAGGATCTCGCTCATTCCCCTCTTTCTTTTCTATATGGGTTTGTACCGCATATGGAAGAATGAATATTCCCAAAAACAATATTCTTGCAACCATTACTAATATTTTCTCCATGATGCTTTCCTCCTTAAGATTTTAATGGTTTGTTCGAATGTTTTACATAATTATTGTACTATTTTTTAATATTTATGTCAAATATAATTCTATAATATCTTTTCTAATTCTTTTATCTTATCCCTTAATTCTGCAGCCTTTTCAAATTCCATTTTCGAAGCAGCTTCTAACATTTCATCAGTAAGTTTTGTTATTGCTTCTTTTATATCTTCTTCTTTTTCAAGTTTATATTCTACTTCTATATCATTAACATTTATTGCTGAAATACTATCTCTTACTGATTTCTTAATTGTTGTTGGAGTTATATTATGTTCTTTATTATATTCTTCTTGTATTTTTCTTCTTCTATTTGTCTCACTTATTGCTTTTTCCATACTTTCTGTTAATTCATCTGCATACATTATAACAGTACCATCTGTATTTCTTGCGGCACGTCCTATTGTTTGTATTAATGAACGTTCTGAACGTAAAAATCCTTCTTTATCTGCGTCTAATATTGCAACAAGTGATACTTCTGGAATATCTAAGCCTTCCCTTAATAAGTTTATTCCAACTAAAACATCAAATTCGCCTAAACGAAGTTTTCTAATTATTTCCATTCTTTCTAGTGCTTTAGTATCAGAATGCATGTAATTAACTTTTATATCCAAGCTTTTTAAATAAGCTGTTAAATCTTCAGCCATTTTTTTAGTTAATGTTGTAACTAACACTCTTTCTCCCTTTTCAGCTCTTATACGAATCTGTTCTAACAAATCATCTATTTGATTTGCAACAGGTTTTACTTCAATTTTAGGATCCAATAATCCTGTTGGTCTTATAATTTGTTCTACAACATTGTCTTTTGAATGTTCTTTTTCATAATCTGCAGGTGTAGCACTAACAAAAACAACTTGATTTAATCTTTTTTCAAATTCATCAAATTTCAATGGTCTATTATCAAAAGCTGATGGTAATCTAAATCCATATTTAACTAAACTTTCTTTTCTAGATCTATCTCCATTATACATAGCCCTTACTTGTGGAATTGTAGCATGTGATTCATCAATTAATAGTAAAAAATCATCTGGGAAATAATCAAATAATGTATATGGAGGACTTCCTGCTGGTCTTTGACTTATATGTCTTGAATAGTTTTCTATTCCAGAACAAAATCCTGTTTCTTTCATCATTTCTATATCAAAATTAGTTCTTTCTTCAATACGTTGCGCTTCAATTAATTTATTTTGAGATTTGAAATATTTAACTTGTTCATCTAATTCTTCTTCAATCGTTTCTATTGCTCTTTCCATTTTTTCTTTACTTGTTACATATTGTGAAGCTGGTGGAACAAGTATATGACCTCTTGTACCTATTGCTTTACCAGTTAAAGGATTTATTTCAGCTATTTTTTCTATTTCATCTCCCCAAAATTCCACTCTAACAGCAGCTTCACTTTGTGATGATGGATAAATCTCCAAAATATCACCTTTAGCCCTGAAAGTTCCTCTTTTAAAATCTATTTCATTTCTCGTATATTGCATTGAAATTAACTTTTTCATAACATCATCTCTAGATTTTTCCATACCTGGTCTTAAAGATAACATCATTTCTTCATAATCAACCGGATCTCCTAAACCATATATACATGAAACAGATGCAACAATTATTACATCTCTTGTTTCAAACAATGATAAAGTTGCTGAATGACGAAGTTTATCTATCTCATCATTAATAGAAGAATCTTTTTCGATATATGTATCTGATTGAGGTATATAACTTTCAGGTTGATAATAATCATAGTAAGAAACAAAATACTCTACATTGTTCTCAGGGAAAAACTCTTTGAACTCACTATACAATTGTCCAGCTAAAGTCTTATTATGTGCTAATACTAATGTTGGCTTTTGAACTTTGTTAATTATATTTGCCATTGTAAAAGTTTTTCCAGAACCCGTAACGCCTAATAGAGTCTGAAATTTTTTTCCAGACTTTATTCCTTCACTTAAGTATTCAATTGCTTTAGGTTGGTCACCAGTTGGTTTATAATCTGATACTAATTTAAACATAATTTTCTCCCTTTGCTGAGGCTGTTAATGGCATGGCTGTAAGCATTTTAAATGATTATAGTCATGGTATGTTACAGCATCAGTATGCGTTAGCTGTGACTTTTTATTACGGTCATAAACAACCACAAAATTCGTGTAATGTATTTTAAAATTCGTGTAAATGTGTAATTTTGGCATCAATTTTTTTGTCATTTTTGTCATTACACGAATAAAAGTCACAAATTATTTTATATTAAATCTGTATGTATATACTAACATTTTTTCAATAAAAAAACAAGGATTTTCTCCTTGTTTTAAACCCAAGTATTTTACTAGTCGTCCTATTACTTAAGTATAACAAATATTTTTTTATTTATATTTTTATTGTTTTGTTAAAGAAATTTTAGTATTAATTGTTAAAAGTATACATTCGTCTTCATTTAATGTAATAGTTTCTACATCATCTTCTCCAT
This sequence comes from uncultured Clostridium sp., assembly GCA_946545015.1. Taxonomy (GTDB): domain Bacteria; phylum Bacillota; class Clostridia; order TANB77; family CAG-508; genus CAG-269. Next base: position 2,233 of record CAMNMV010000014.1, on the reverse strand, counting down.
TCAAACAAACATTTCTAACCATTTCAGATTCACTGTTTCCATAACTATTTTTAGTAATCTTAATTTTTTCAATAAAAAATTGAGAACCTCTAACTAGCGCCTTTACTTCATATGTTCCTGATGGTAAATAATATCTTATATGCTTAGAAGAACCAAAGTCATCTTCTTTTCCAAATTGTCCCAATTGTCCTTCAATCAATACAATATCATTTTCTTTAACAGTATCAGTTTTAATACCTGTCGCAGATTTATTTTCATATATTTCATTCATTTTAGAATCATTAATAGATTTTATCTCTCCATTGTCATAAGCATATACAATATATATTTTATTGTCGTAATCAATTTTATATCTAGGACCACTTTGCCAATCTGATTCTGGCATTATTTTTATAATTTTATTCTTATCATAACCACTCTCTACCATTGCATTTTCAATATTCTTTCTTATGTTATCTGGTACTGTATCATCTTCAATTTTGTTTATAAAAAAGAACCATATTATAAAAACAATTATAGCTATAATTAACAGTGAAGTTATTATTGCACCTTTCTCATTTTTCATAATTACTCAATCCTTTCAATCACAATTTTATTATTTACTTATATCTATATATTCAATAATTCTCTCTTTTTAATTTCAAATTCTTCCTGTGTAATAATTCCATCGTCTAACAATTCTTTATATTCTCTAATTTGCTCTGGAATACTTTTTTCTTGTTTAATATTAGAAGTATCTCTTGGCATACTATTTAACTTTTCTATATTATTCATAATAAACTTTTGAGCTTTTTCAAATTTATCTTTACAAGATTTATTCAATGAAATACAATTTGGCTGTTTTGCAGGATCATAATTGGGATCATTAGACCAATAATTTAGTCTTTTATTTTCTAGTCCTCCTGTTGAAATTTCAAAATAACCACTTAGCATATGAAAATCTATTTCAACATTTGTAATTTGTGAATATATAATACTGAAATTACCATTACCAAAAAAATGTCCAGTCACAGATCCTTTCTTTATTATATAAACTTTTTTATCAGTGCATATCAAGTATTCTCTAAATGAACCTTTGATACCAATTTTGACCTGTTCATCTTTTAAAATAGATGAATTAATTATTTCTTTCAATTCTCTATTATCTTCTATTAAAACGTCTTCATCAATTATATTTGATTTTTCTTTATTTTTTTCATCTATTTTTTCTTCCTTTATCTCAATTGTATAACTAATAAATGCATGTTGAATAAAAATATACTTATTAGCATTCCATTCTTTTACCTCAAATGAAAATGCTTTTGATTTTGAAAACGCACCTGTATCTTTAATTTCAAGCTGGTGTTTTCCTTCTTCTAATTCAATTATTATTGATGAATATTGCTTTATATCTTGTATATATTTTCCATCAATATATATCTTGAACTTACATATCAATCCGCTTGCTGATCCACTTCTTATTTCAATACTAGTCATATTTAATACCTCACATTTCATTTTTACCTTAACACTCTTATTCTCTTAACTTTTTACTGGCAAATGTATATATAAATTCAGTTCTTATGAAGAACCATTGTAGAGGCAACGTTTAATGTTAAAAAACATTAAATATATTATCGTTTTAACCATAAATATCACAACCATTCCTACGAAGATCTGTAAAATTGGTGGGGCAAAACCACATCTGCTTATTCAATTATTTCCTATGCTTGTTATTCTATAATAAAAATTTGGTTTTGTCTATACCAATAGTTAAATTTTATCTATAAATTACATTTTTTATAAATTCTTCAATTTCTTTTGTACAGTCTAATATTTCTTCTGGATTATCTTTTTTTCTTCATCATATTTCATATTTTATTCTCCATTTCCATAAGAGTCTATTACACGAATTTTTACGAATAAAAGTCACAAATCTTTTTAGTCCATCTAGTATTATCTAGTTATTTTTAAAATATTTAGTTTTAATTTTGTGCATTTAATAAGGGGTTCGTGGACTAGATAACACTCCTTTCAAAGCTCTCACATACTAAGATACAAAATACTCTACATTGTTCTCAGGGAAAAACTCTTTGAACTCACTATACAATTGTCCAGCTAAAGTCTTATTATGTGCTAAAACTAGTGTTGGCTTTTGAACTTTGTTTATTATATTTGCCATTGTAAAGGTTTTTCCAGATTTATAGCCATATACAAAAAGAAACGTGCTCCAAAAAAAGAACACGTTTCTTAT
>CAMNMV010000013.1 GCA_946545015.1 uncultured Clostridium sp. | reverse complement strand
ACATATTTTTGATCTGCCTCACTTGCTTTTGTAAATTCCCATTTTTTTCCTGTTGGAAAACCTGCTCCCCCACGTCCTCTTAATCCTGATTTTGATATAACATCAATAACTTCATCAGGAGTCATTTCTTTTAATACTTTTTCCAATGCTTTATAACCATCAAATGCAATATATTCATCTATTTCTTCTGGATTAATTACACCACAGTTTTTTAATGCTATTCTTTTTTGCTTTTTATAAAAAGTTAACTCATCCAAACTTTGTACTTTTTTACCATCTATATCTTTGCAAAGTAATCTCGTAACAACTTCACCTTCCACAATATGTTTTTGTATAATTTCTTCACAATCAGATGGTTTTACCATAGCATAAAATGTATCTTCTGGTCTAATTATTACTATTGGGCCTTTAGCACATAGTCCAAAACATCCTGTTTTTATTACTCTAACATTTTCTATATTTTTTTCTTTTAATATCTTTTTAAACGTATCTAATATTTCTGGTGAATTAGATGATGTACATCCTGTTCCTTGACACACTAATATATGTTTTTCTCTTGTGTCTAACTTGGTATTTACACGTAATTCTAATTCTTTTTTCTTTTCTTCTCTTATTTTTTGTATTTCTTCTAAAGATTTCATATATTTTACCATTCCTTTCTTAGTTTTGAGCATCTAATTCATCTAAAACTTGGTCTAACATTTTTACAGTGGCTTTTCCATATACTTTGCCGTTTACTGTAAATACTGGAGCTAATCCACAAGCTCCAACACATCTTTGTGCTTCTATTGAATATTTTCCATCAGCTGTAGTTTCTCCTTCATTTATTTTTAATCTTTCAACTAATCTATCCATAATTTTTTGAGCACCTTTAACATAGCATGCAGTTCCTAAGCATACTGATATACTATATTTTCCTTTTGGTTCTAATGTGAATCTTGAATAGAAAGTAACAACTCCATATATTTCAGCCATTGGCATTTTTAAAAATTCTGAAAGCTCTTTTTGAACATACATTGGTACATAACCATAATGATCTTGTATCTCATTTAACATTTGAATTAAATTATCTTTGATTGGTAAATATTTTCCGAATAAATCTTCTAAAAATCTGTCTTTGCAATTGCACTCTTTCTTATTATTTTCCATATATCTCTCCTTTTAAAACTATCATATTTCGATAATTTTCTCCTAAAAAATACACATTTATATTATATTTTTATAGCATTTTTGTCAATAATTTAACTTAAATTTGTTGCATTTGATTTTCTTAAATAATTATGTTATACTTGACATAATTTCATTCAGAAAGGATGGTTATAATGGGACGGAAAAATCGTAGTAAACACAATCCCAATGATGCCAAAAGAGTAGATAAAATGGAAGGACGTCTATTAAACTCTCTAAAGGCTGAATGGGCTCGCAATCACCCAACCCAGTATCCACGGACTGTTCACAATCAGTCAGTATTCATTCCGAAACCAACAAACCAGAAAAAGTGGGATAATTAACCACTTGCAAAAAGGAGCTTACTCTGTAAGCTCCTTTACTTCATTTAAAATTTCATTTTGATTTAATCTATATATTTTCTATTTTAAGTACTTTTTTAAAAATTGTCCCGTATAACTTTCTTTTACTTTACATATATCTTCTGGTTTTCCAGTAGCCACTACTGTTCCTCCTGCGTCTCCACCTTCTGGGCCTAAGTCTACTATATAATCACATGTTTTAATTAGATCTAAATTATGTTCAATAACTATAATAGTATTTCCTGTATCAACAAGTCTTTGTAAAATATTTACTAATCTATGGACATCTGCTATATGAAGTCCTGTTGTTGGTTCATCTAGTATATATAATGTCTTTCCTGTAGCTTTTTTAGAAAGTTCTGTTGCAAGTTTTACTCTTTGTGCTTCCCCACCAGAAAGTGTTGTTGAAGGTTGACCTAGTTTTATATAGCCAAGTCCAACATCATATAGAGTTTGAATTTTATTTTTAATTTTTGGTATTTTATCAAAAAATTGCAATGCCTCTTCTACTGTCATATCTAGTACGTCTGCAATGTTTTTGCCTTTATATTTTACTTCTAATGTTTCTCTATTATATCTTTTTCCTTTACATACTTCGCAAGGTACATATACGTCTGGTAAAAAATGCATTTCTATTTTATGAACACCATCACCAGAGCAGCTCTCACATCTTCCGCCAGCAACATTAAAACTAAATCTTCCCTTTTGATATCCTCTTAATTTAGCTTCTTCGGTTTCGGCAAAAATATCTCTTATTAAATCAAATACACCAGTATATGTTGCTGGATTTGAACGAGGAGTTCTTCCTATTGGTGATTGATCAATATTAATTATTTTATCAATATTTTCTAATCCTTTTATTTGTTTACATTTTCCTGGTTTTTCATTTGAACCATTTAATTCTTTTGCAATCGTTTTATATAAAACTTCATTTACTAAAGTTGATTTTCCAGAACCCGAAACTCCAGTAACACATGTAAATACGCTAAGAGGAAATTTCACATCAATATTCTTTAAATTATTTTCTGTTGCACCTTTAATTTCTATTGATTTAGATAATACTGCTTTTCTTCTATTTTTAGGTACTTCTATTTTCTTTGTTCCACTTAAATATTGTCCAGTAATAGAATCCTTTACTTTCATTACTTCTTTAGCAGTTCCTTGTGCCATTACATTTCCACCATGAGTTCCTGCTCCTGGTCCAATATCTATAATTTGATCTGCTGCATACATTGTATCTTCATCATGTTCTACTACAAGCAATGTATTTCCTAAATCTCTAAGTTTTTTTAATGTTGCTAATAATTTATCATTATCTCTTTGATGAAGCCCTATACTTGGTTCGTCTAATATGTATAACACTCCTGTTAAGCCTGAACCTATTTGTGTTGCTAAACGAATACGTTGCGCTTCTCCACCTGATAATGTTCCTGCGCTTCTTGATAATGTTAAATATTCTAATCCAACATCTATTAAGAATTGAAGTCTTTTATCTATTTCTTTTAATATCATTTCTGCAATCATTTCTTTTTGCTTTGTAAGTTTTAATTTATTTAAATATTCCTTCATTTTGTTTATTGACATATCAGTTAATTCATTAATATTTTTAGTTCCGACTTTTATTGATAATATCTCATCTTTTAGTCTTGCACCATTACATGTAGGACAATGTGCATTACTCATATACATTTCATAAAAATCTCTCATTCCTTGAGATTTTGTTTCATTATGTCTTCTTTCCAGTGTAGGAATTACACCTTCAAATGGTGCAGAAAACTTTCTAGTCCCCGCATATGATTCGTATTGAAAGTCTATTTTTTCATCACCTGTACCATATAGTATTTTTTCCATAAACCATCTTGGTAAATCTTTTATCTTTTTATTTCTAATATCTATACCATAATGTTCTCCAACACTTTCAAAGTACATTTTAGCCATAGTGTCTCCACGTTTCATTGTGCTGGCACCAAAAGCTTTTATTCCATCATATAATGTTTTAGTTTTATCTGGAACTATCAAATCTTCATCCATTTTCATTAAATAACCTATTCCCATACATGTTGGACAAGCTCCAAATGGATTATTAAATGAAAACATTCTAGGACTAAGTTCTGGAAAACTAAATCCACATTCTGGGCATGCATAATTACAACTATATAATACTGGTTTTTGTCCTTGAATATCTATTAAAACCATATTTTCTGCATGCTTTAAAGCAGTTTCTACAGATTCTGTAAGTCTACTAACTATTTCAGGTTTTATAACTAGTCTATCTACTACTAATTCAATTTCATGTTTTTTCTTTTTATCAATTTCGATTTCATCTTCACCCAGTTCATACATTTGACCATCAATTCTTGCTCTTACGAAACCTTCTTTTTGATATCCTTCTAGTTGCTTTACAAATTCACCTTTTCTTCCTCTTACAACTGGTGCTAATACTTGGATTTTTGTTCCTTCATCTAATGCCATAATATTATCTATTATTTGATCAATTGATTGTTTTTCAATTTTTATACCACAATTTGGACAATATGGAGTTCCAATTCTTGCATATAGTAAACGTATATAATCATAAATTTCAGTTACAGTCCCAACTGTTGATCTAGGATTTTTAGATGTAGTTTTTTGGTCAATAGAGATAGCTGGACTAAGTCCTTCTATAGATTCAACATTTGGTTTTTCCATTAATCCTAAAAATTGTCTTGCATATGAAGATAAACTTTCAACATATCTTCTTTGTCCTTCAGCATATAATGTGTCAAATGCTAAGCTAGATTTTCCAGATCCTGAAAGACCAGTTACAACTACAAGTTTATCTCTAGGTATTTCTATATCTATATTTTTTAAATTATGTTCTTTTGCCCCTTTAATTATTATTTTGTCATTCATAACTTTTCCCTTCCATTTTATAAAATTAAATAAACTATAAATTAACACTTATTATATAATTTTTTAGCCATTTTATCAAGATTTTTTGATTTTTTTCCAATTATTTGATATAATTAATATAGACTAATATTTTTAGTCATCCTCGCGCAAATACCCTTGAGGAAATCTATTTATGGAGGAGTACAATATTATGAACCAAAAACATCAGACACAGACCAACCCCAAGACCAAAATCGAAGAAATTCCTTTCAAGGATTTCGTTCGAATCAATGTGGATTTTCTCAAAAATGACAAAATCTGCATCCTGTCAAAGGAAAAGTTCGAGAAGGTGAAGACCTTCATCGAGCAGTGCCTTAACACAGAAGAGTACCAGTTCCACTGGTGCATATGTGCAAAGGAGCACAACGAGGGCCGTGATACCGGAACAATTCTGGCAACCTCAATTGACGTGGTACCCGGCTTTTTAGGAAAACAGATTTTTATGATGTATGCAGAATAGTGAGGAAAACAGCCTGGGTATACCCGGGCTGTTTCTTTTTTTGTATTTTATTTAATTTTTGTATTTTATTTAATTCTTCTTTTTATTGAATCCATCTTCAAATTATGGTATTATATATCTGTTAATTAATTCTTAAGAGGAGGTTTTAATATGGCATTTGATGGAATAACAACTAAAGTTATATGTGATGAAATACAAAATATTTGTGGAAGTAGAATAGATAAAGTTTTCCAACCTAACAAAAATGAAATTGTGTTAGGTTTATATTTAGATGGAAAAAATTATGCATTAAGTATTTGTATTGATTCACAAAATTATAGAATTAATTTAACTACACATCAAAAATCAAATCCTCAAGTTGCTCCTAATTTCTGTATGCTTCTTAGAAAACATTTAATAGGATTAAAACTAAAAAATGTTGTAACATCTAATTTAGAAAGAGTTGTTATACTTGAAATTGAAGGTTTTGATGAATTTGAAGATGTTGTTTCTAAAAAACTTATAATTGAACTTATGGGAAAACATGGGAATATTATTTTACTAGATGAATCAAATATAATTATAGATAGTTTAAGACATATTAAAAATAATAGTGATAATGAAAATATTCTTATTGATAGAATTAATAATATTAATAATTCTAATACTCGAAATATATTACCACATGTTAAATATAACTTTCCTACAATAAATAAAATTAACTTTTTAGATGTAAAAGATTTTAATGATTTTAAAAATAAATTAGTAAGTTCAAGTGTTCTTGCGAGCTTAAATGATACTAGTATCTCATTATCAAACATATCAAAATTAATTTCTGATACATATAATGGAATTTCTAAAATATTTGTAGAAAATATTATAAATATATTAAATATAACATCTATTGATGATAATAATTTAGAAAAGATATATAATTATTTATTAGATATTATTCAAAACTCTCCTACTTCTAAATTACAATTTAATAATGTTGAATTGAAAAAAAATAATAAAGTTAAAAAAGATTATTTTTTAAGTATGACTGATGATGAACAATCATTATTTTCTTTAAATTTCTTTATTGATGATTTTTATTATGATAAAGAATCTTCTGAAGGATTTAAATCATATCAAAGTACAGTATTAAAACTGATTTTAAATGATTTGAAAAAATATAATACTAGACTTTCTAATATGGATTTAAAATTAGAAGAATGCACTCATATGGAAAAATATAAATTATATGGAGAGTTAATTACTGCTAATTTATATAAAATTGAAAATAAAAATTTAGAAGTTGTTACATTAGAAAATTATTATGATAATAATAATTTGATTACTATTCCACTTGATAAAAAATATCTACCAAGTATTAATGCAAAAAGATTTTTTAAAAAATACTCTAAATTAAAAAATACTCTTGAAATTGTAACTAAACAAAAAGAAGAAACTATTCAGGAATTAAACTATCTTGAAAGTATTGTATATGAATTAGAAGCAGCTACTTCTACTGATGATGTTGCACAGATATTTGATGAAATTTCTGAAAACGTTTTATTTAAAACCACTATTGATAAAACTAATAAAAAGTCTTCTAAAATAAAAAAATCAAAACTTACTAAAAACAAAGATGTAACCTTTAACCCTATAAAATATACTTTTGATGGTTATACAATATTAGTTGGAAGAAATAATAAAGAAAATGATTATTTAACTTTAAAATATGCAAATAAAAGTGATTTATGGTTTCATACTAAAGATATTCATGGAAGTCATGTTATTCTAAAAACCCAAGAAAAAAATATCACTGATGAGATTTTATATAAATGTGCATCACTTGCTGTAGAGCATAGCAAAGGAAAAAATTCTTCAAATGTTCCAGTAGATTATTGCCCAGTAAAATATGTTAAAAAACCTAATGGTGCAAAACCTGGTATGGTAATTTATACAAATAATAAAACTATATATGTTAAAAGCTAGCTATTAATTAGCTAGCTTTTATTCATTTTTATTTTCGTCTTAATTTAAACATTTATATTTTATATATTAATATAATATAATTCCTGTTATAAGAATTCCCCAGAATATATCTTTTTTATCAACTTTATCAAGCTTTTCTTTGAATCTACTTAAATCCCAAAATTCTCCGTGTAAGAAATCTATTTGACCTTTTGGAGGTTCTTCATTTGTATATGCAACTTTGTAATATCCTACGTTTTCACAATCGAAGTTAACATCAAAAGGAATTTCTTTTTTTGATTTATCTAATTCAACATACTTTGTTCCCATATGTACATCTCTTTCAGAGTACAAATCGACTTTTAAATATTTTGCATCTACTGGATTATCTTCAGAATTTGTTATAGATCCTTTTATTCTACCATCGCCTTTTGTTGATTTTGCTTCAAATACTTTTACTCCTTCTGGTAATTCAGATGAAGTACTAATATCGTGATACATAGAATTTAGACCTACTGTTATTAAGAATTCTGAAAAAAATGCAAATGCAACTATTATTAAAATATATATAAAATATTTTTTCATTTTATCCATTTTTTACCACCTATTAGTATTATACCAAATTTTTGCCTTAATTTCAAGGTTTATATTAAGTTTATATAAATAAATAATATTATTAATATAAAATGAAAAGAGCTTGCACTAGGATAATCACCAATGTACAAACTCTTAACCGTTTTGTTATGCTCTTTTTACTTTATGGATATGCTGGTATTGTGTGCTCTGGTCCCTTGAATTCGCCATTACAGTCGAACTTATGCGGGCTACCAAATGCGCCGAACCATCCACCTTCAAGGGCATAAATGGTTTCTCTTGCACTAACTTGAATTATTTTTTCCTCAGACCAGAGTCTTATCTCCCAGTCCACATTTGTGGGTGGATCCCAGCGGCCTTCAGAGTCTATGTTCCAGTATCCGCCTTCTTTTGGCTTAGGAATCAAAGTCAACAGTCCATAGTAGCCAAGGTAACTTCTATACACAACAACTATTCCGCGTTTTTTGAATACCACTGCTTCATGGCTGATGTACAGAATTTTCTCTTCTGGTCTAACAAGAGTCTTCCCATCGCATTCCCTGAACAGCATAATCCTGTTTCCAGGATAATCCATTCTAGTATCCAGTCCTATGTCCTCTAGTATTTTCCGCATATTCAAAACTCCTTTCTGCGGTTAAATTTTGTAATTTTATTATACTACTTTTTATATTTTATGTCAATTTATTGGTATTTCTACACCTAAGTAAACAGAATATATATATGTTTCTTTTACTTTTTTATCTAATGAATCTTCTAATGCAATTTTATATAATTCCAATTGTTTTTTATATTTATCTATAAGTTCTTGTTCTTTTCCTTCTTCTACATAATCTGTCTTATAATCAACTAGTATTAATTCATCTTCTTTATTTATAAAATATAAATCAATTATACCTTGTACTAAAACTTTATCTTCTGTATTTCCTTCTTGAATTTCATTTGCATTAATTTCAATATAAAATGGTTTTTCCTTATATACTTGCTTTGCTTCTTTCATTTGTTTCCATATATTTGATTGTAAAAATTTTAAAATTTTTCTTTGATTTATAGCTTCTTTTTCTTTTGGACTTATAATATTTTTCTTAACCATATCTTCTATCATTTGATTAATTGTTTCAGAATCATAATCTTTTTTAGGATCTAATCTTTGCATACACATATGTATTAAAGTTCCTTTTTGTGCTCCAGTTAGTTTTACATCTTCTTCATTTAAAAATTTAGGTTTTATTAGATTTGAATTTGATATTTTTTCTTCTCCTACAGATTGATTTGGATTTTCGTTTTCTATTTCATCTTCATTATTTAAAATATTTTCTTGGAATTTACGTTTAATTTCACTTACTGAAGTTTTTGTTTTAGTTATTGTTGAAATCTTATGCTGATACTTAAATTCGATTTGTTTTTTTAATTCTTCCATATCTTTTTCATTAGGCATTATATTATTTAATTTATCTATGATATTATTTTCTTCTATATTTTCATCTTCAACATTGTCTAGAACATCTTTTTTACTTAAAATATTTATATTAGCAATTTTTGCAAATGAATCCTGTTCATAACAATTTACTAATAATATCCAGTCCAAATATGATTTACATTTTTTAATTAGTATATGATTTATCTTATCAGTTTCTTTATCATATATATTTGATTGATTTAAAAGCTTATCTAATTGTTTATCATAGTCTTTACATACACTAGTTATATATAATTTTTCTTTTGCTCTAGTTAATGCAACATACAATACTCTCATTTCTTCAGATATATTTTCAATCTCTAATTTATTCTTTACAGCAGTTTTAGCATTTGTATCATATTCCACTTGCATATCATGATTTATATATTTCATTCCTATTCCAATATCTGTATGTAATAGTATTTGATTTGTTTTTAAATCTTGTGTATTAAATTGTTTTCCAACATTCGAAACAAATACTACTGGGAACTCCAATCCTTTACTTTTATGAATACTCATAATTCTTACAACATCATCATTTTCTCCAATTAATTTAGCTGAACCTAAATCTCCACTTCCAAGTTTTAGTTTATCTATAAAATTAATAAAATTATATAATCCTTTGAAGCTGGCCATTTCAAATTGTTTAGCTTTTTCAAATAACGATTTTAAATTTGCTTGTCTTAGTATCCCATTTGGCATAAGTCCTACATAATTATAGTAACCCGTATCTGAATATATCTTCCAAATTAATTCATCTAATGATAAATATTCTTGTTCTTTTCTCCACATTGCTAAATTATCAAAGAATTTTTGTATTTTTGTTTTTAATTCATCATCAACATTTATAAGGGATTTTTTCATACAAGTATAAAAATCATCATATTTATCATTTAGTCTTATTTTGACTAATTCTTCGTCTGTAAATTTACCTATATTAGATCTCATAACTGTTACTAATGGAATATCTTGTATTGGATTATCTATTATTTTTAATAATGATATAATTGTTTGAATTTCTATAGAATCTAAATATTCTTGAGATGTATCTGAAAATACTGGCATTCCTTTATTTAATATTTCTTGTTCAAATACATTTGCTTTATCTTTAGTACTTCTTAAAAGTATTGCTATATCACTATATTTTATATCTCTAAACTTTTCTTTTTTTCTATCATACACTTGAAATTTAGTATCTATTAATTCTTTTATCTTATTTGCTACCAATTTAGCTTCTATTTCAATATCTTCATATCTTTCTTCACTAGCATCATCAAAAGTTTGATTTTCTTCATCCCCATTATCATCACTATTTTCTTGTTCAACTTGTTTTAGGTTTACTAATAATATCTCTGTATTTAAATTCTGATTTGTTTTTTTATAATCCTTTGCTCCTAAATTTAAATATTCTTCTTCATTATATTCTACATCACCCAATTTTTCACTCATAATATTTTGGAAAATTAAATTTGTAAAATCTAATATATTTTCTCTGCTTCTGAAGTTTTTAAATAATTGGATTTTTAAATCTTTATCATTCTTATCATCTTTCTTATCTTCATCTTTTTTGGCAAAAGAATTATATTTACTTAAAAACAATTCTGGCATTGCTTGTCTAAATTTATATATACTTTGTTTTACATCTCCTACCATAAATATATTATTACCTTTAGATATTGCATTCATAATATATTCTTGTACTAAATTACTATCTTGATATTCGTCAATTGCTATTTCTTCAAATTTTTCACTATACATTTTTGCAACATCAGTTTTTTGTAAATTTCCATTTTCATCAAATTTTAATAATATATTTAAAGCAAAATGTTCTATATCGCTGAAATCAACTATATTCTTTTCTTGTTTCTTTTTTAAAAATTCCCCATCAAATTCATTAATTATATTTTTAAGTTTTACTAATGTTTCATACATATCATATATATCTAAATTTGATTGTTTAGAATCACTAAGTAATATTTTATCAAGCTTGCTATTACATTTCTTCTTTACATTATCTCTTATAGTTTTTATCTCATCTTTAGCAGGATTTGTTGTTTTTATTGTAGGCCATTTTCCAAATTTATTATCAGTAAAATATGTAAATGTATCATCCCAATTGTTTAAATTTGATTTTAAACATTTTAACATATCGATATCATTTTCTATTTGTATATAAGCTTTTTCTAATTCTTCATATTTTCTAGCTTTTTCCTTTAGATTTTCTAATACTTTTATATCATCTATTAATTCTTCTTCTATATCTTCTAATAATATTTTCCCCCACTTAGTTTCGGAAAAATCATTATCTAAACAGTCTTTCAAATTAAACATTTCTATATGATCATTAAGCCACTTTGATGGAAATGGCATACTACCGATAGATTTAAATATCTTTAGTATCAATTCTTTTAATGGAGCATCATCTTTATAACTTGTATATGTATGAATAAGTTTTAAGAAATCTTCATTTTCTTCATCATATTTTCTCTCAAATAATTCATCTAATGTTTCTTGTTCTAAAATATCTATCTCTGTCGTGTCTGCTATTCTAAAATTAGGTGAAACATTTTCTAATTCAAAGAAATTGTTTCTAACAACTTCTAGACAAAATGAATCTATTGTACATATACTCGCCTTATTTAATAATAAAATTTGTTTTTGTAAATTTTCATTATTAGGATCTTCATCTAATTTTTTATAAATTGCATCTAATACTCTTTGTTTCATTTCACTTGCTGCTGCATTTGTAAATGTCACAACTAGCAGTTTATCTATATCTACTTTTTCATTTAATATTTTATTTATTATTCTTTCGACAAGTACAGCTGTTTTACCACTTCCTGCAGCTGCTGCAACTAATATATTTTTTCCTTTCTCATATATTGCATCTTGTTGTTCTTTTGTCCATTTTACTTCTGACATATTTGCCTCCATAACACTTTTTTATGATTATAGCATTTGATTTATTTGTTTACAAGTATAATATATTTAATTAATATTATACTAAAACTAAGTTGTGTTTTTTTATATTAATATTGACCATTTATTTGGTTGCATTTACACTTTTTTAGTAGTATAATTTGAGTATTAGAATTAATAAAATATTTTAAGGAGGAAACATTTTAATGGAAAACGAAGTAGATAACAAATTTTTTACAAAGACATTTTTTTGGATGTTTTTAGGATTAATTGGAACAGCTATAGTTGCAGCATATACTTATTATAGTGGATTATGGGTTAACATTATATTTTCTGGTTCTCTTCCAATTGTTGCAATTGCTGAATTAATAGCAGTTATAGTTTTTGGATTACTATTTAGAAAAATGTCACCAACTGTAGCAGGAATTGTATATTTTATATACGCATTCTTGAATGGTGTCACATTATCAACAGTATTTGCTTTATATGAACTAAACTCTATTGTATTAATATTTATTGCGACTGCTGCTGTATTTGGCGTATTAGCATTTATTGGTTATAAAACTAATAAAGATTTAACAAATTGGAGAACAATTTTATATACAATTCTTATAATAGGAATAATTGCAAGTTTAGTTAATTTATTTATGAATAATCCAATGTTAGATCTTGGATTAACTTGGTTAATATTATTTATATTTTTTGGTATTACTATTTACGATATGAATAAATTAAAAATGTTATCACAAGATCCTGAATTAAATCCAGAAAAACTTTATATCTATGGAGCATTAGAACTTTATTTAGACTTTATAAACATTTTCTTAAGATTACTTAGATTATTTGCAAAAATAAAGGATTAAATATTAAATATTAAATATAAAAATAACCTTAGAATTTCTAAGGTTATTTTATCTTATTCGATTTCATCAATACAATCTTCAAATTGACTATTATATAAATCTGCATAAAATCCATTTTTTGCTAATAGTTCTTCATGATTTCCTTGTTCTACTATATCTCCATGATTCATTACTAAAATTAAGTCTGCATTTTTTATTGTTGATAATCTATGAGCTATAATAAAACTTGTTCTTCCTTTCATTAGATTATCCATTGCATCCTGTATTTGTATTTCTGTCCTTGTATCAATTGAACTTGTTGCTTCATCTAATATTAGTATTTTAGGATCTGCAAGTATTACTCTTGCAATTGTTAATAATTGTTTTTGTCCTGCTGATACATTACTTGATTCTTCATTTAATAATGATTTATATCCTTTTGGTAATGTTTTTATAAAGTGGTGAACATGTGCCGCTTTTGCTGCATTAATTACTTCATCGTCTGTCGCTTCTTCTTTACCATATTTTATATTGTCTTTTACAGTTCCACCAAATAACCAGGTATCTTGTAAAACCATACCAAACATTTTTCTTAATTGGCCTCTATCAAATTCTTTTATATTATGTCCATCAACTAATATTTCTCCATCTAGTACATCATAAAATCTCATTAACAATTTTACCATTGTAGTTTTTCCAGCACCTGTTGGCCCTACAATTGCTATTTTTTGTCCTTCTTTCACATTTGCACAAAAGTCATTTATTACTATTTTATCTTGTGAATATCCAAATTTAACATGTTTGAATTCTATATTTCCTCTTAATTTTTCTGTATCTTTAATTTCATTTGATGTTTCTGGTTCTTCCTCTTCTTCTAAGAATTCAAAGATTCTTTCAGCAGCAGCTATCATTGCTTGCAACATACTTGATATTTGTGCCACTTGTCCAATTGGTTGTGTGAATTGTTTATTGTATTGAATAAAACTTTGGATATTTCCAACTGTAATTCTTCCTTGTATTGCAAAATATCCACCAACAACTGCAACTGCAACATAACCAACATTTCCAATAAAATTCATAAGTGGGTGCATAAGTCCCGATAAAAATTGTGATCTCCAGCCTGATTTATATAATTTTTTATTTACTTTCTTGAATTCTTGTATTGCTTTTTCTTCACCATTAAATGCTTTTACAATATTTAAGCCACCATAAATTTCTTCTACTTGACCATTTACATGTCCTAAATAATCTTGTTGCATTTTAAAATATTTTTGTGATTTTTTAACAATTAATCCTACTATTATTCCTGACACTGGAAGTATAATCAATGATATTAATGTCATTTCCCAACTTATTGAAAACATCATTATTAATATTCCTATTACAGTACAGATGGATGTTATTATTTGAGTGATGCTTTGGTCTAAACTCATACTTAATGTGTCTATATCATTTGTTATTACTGATAAAACTTCACCATTTGTCTTTTTATCAAAATATTTCATCGGTAATTTGTTTATTTTTTTTGCTAAATCATTTCTTAAATTATATGTTAATTTTTGTACAACACTTGTCATTGTAAAACCTTGTACAAAAGAGAATATTGTACTGATTATATATAATCCTAGTAATGTTAATAATATTCCTGCAATTTTTCCAAAATCAATTCCTAATCCTCCTGAAAGTTTACTCATCAATCCTGAAAATATTTCAGTAGTTGCATTTCCTAATATTTTAGGTCCAACAATTGTAAATATTGTACTTCCTATTGCAAATAAAAATACTATCAATAATTTTATTTTGTATTGTGCTAAATAATTTTTGAATAATTTTTTAGCTGTTCCTTTAAAATTTTTGGCTTTAACAGTTGGATTTACTCCTCTTCGTCTTCCGCCTCCCATTGGTCCTGGCATTATGCATCACCTCCTAATTCTTCTTCAGAAAGTTGTGATAATGCAATTTGTCTATATGTTTCATTATCTTTCATTAATTCTTCATGTTTTCCAATACCAACTACTTTTCCTTCATCTAATACTACTATTTGATCTGCATTTAGTATTGTACTTATTCTTTGTGCTACTATTATAACTGTTTTATTTAAAGTTTTCTTTCCTAGAGCTTCACGTAATTTACTATCTGTTTTAAAATCTAATGCAGAGAAACTATCATCAAAGATAAATATTTCTGGATCTTTTGCTATTGCTCTTGCAATTGCAAGCCTTTGTTTTTGCCCACCAGACACATTATTTCCTGATTGAGCAATTTCAGATTTATATTTTTCTTCTTTTCCCTCAATAAATTCAGTTGCTTGTGCAATCTCAGCTGCTTCAATCATTTTTTCATCTTCCATATTTCTATCAGAATATTTAATATTAGATTCTATTGTTCCAGAGAATAATACTCCTTTTTGTGGAACTAAGCCTATTATATTTCTTAAATCTTTTTGAGCAACATCTTGTACATTAACACCATCAACTAACAATTCTCCTTCAGTTACATCATAAAATCTTGGTATCAAATTTATTATTGTTGATTTTCCACTTCCAGTACTTCCGATAATTGCAGTAGTTTCACCAGGCTTTGCAGTAAATGTAATATCTTCTAATATTTCTGTATCAGCATCTGGGTATCTAAATGATACATTCTTAAATTCTACTAACCCCTTTTTATTTGCGTCAAATTCTTTTGCTTTTTTAGGATCTTTTATACATGGATCTGTTTCTAATACATCTACAATTCTATTTGCAGCAACGGACGCTCTTGGTAGCATAATTGATAACATTGATATGAATAAGAAACTTATTAGTATTTGCATTGTATACTGGATAAATGCCATCATATCTCCAACTTGTAAAATACCTTGATCTACATTTTGACCTCCAACCCATATAATTAATATCATTGTAGCATTCATAATAAACATAAGCATTGGCATCATCATTGACATTGCTCTACTAATAAATGTATTTGTTTTTCTTAAGTCCATATTAGCTTTTTCAAATCTATCTTCTTCATGTTTTTCTTTATGAAAAGCTCTAATTACAGGTATACCTGTTAATATTTCACGAGATACTTGATTTATTCTATCTATTAATAATTGTAGCTTTTTAAATCTCGGCATAGCAATTATAAATAATGTTCCTATTATGAAAATGATTGCTAGTATGGCAACTCCTATTATCCATGCCATTGAATTGTTGCTTTGCACAAGCACTTTTCCAAATGCTCCTATCCCCATTATTGGTGCATATACTAAAACTCTAAACATCATTGCTATTAATGATTGTATTTGTTGTATATCATTAGTACTACGCGTAATTAATGATGCAGTACTAAATTCAGTAAATTCCGAATGTGAAAAACTTAATACTTTTTTAAATATTTTTTCTCTTAAATTTTTTCCAAGTTTAGCTGCAACTCTAGATGAAAATAACATTATTGTTATGGCACACACCATACTAATTAATGCAACTAAAAGCATTTGTAATCCTGATATAAATATGTAATTATTTTGTAGTTTATCTGTATCAACTCCCATATTAACATATACTGTTTTTATAGAACTTATTACAGCTTGTTCTTTAATTGAATCAGGCATTTCGTTTATTTGAGAATTAAATTGTTCTAACATTTGAGAAATTTGTTCTTTAGGCATAGATTTTATAATATCTATTAATTCCATATTTGCCATTACTGATTTTTGAGGTTCTGGAACATTTTCTAGCATTTTTTCTTTTATTTCATTTGATTGTTCTGGTGTTTTTAATACAGCAAGTTCCATAATTGGATTTACAATAATTTTAGTTAATTCTTCTTCTTTTTCCTTATCTAATTTATTTAATACATATATATCATTAACTTCTATATTGTAATTATCGCCAAAATATTTTTTTACTAATTCTTTTTGTTCATTTGTCACATTCTTATCTTTATCTAATAATGTATAATTCCCAATAATTTTATTGTAATCTTCTTCACTAGTAAATATTTTTATTAATTCCATACTATCTTTATTTAAAATTTCAGGAATTGGCTTTTCTATTCCTGAAGACTGTATACCATTATTTACTATTCTAGAAGTATAATCTGGTAGTTCTAAATCTGCCCATGCTTGTATACATAGTAGAATTACTATTATAAGAACAGCCCAAAAAGACTTTTTTAAATTTTTTAGTACTTTTAGCATAATATCTCCCTTCTTTTTAACTATAATTTATTTAATATTTTCATTTATTATTTCACAAAAGCAATATAACGCTGCGTTACTATTTTAAGTAACACAGCGCAATTTGTCAATAATATTACTATTTATTTTCTGTAAATTTTTTGTGAATTTTGTAATGAATTGTCATCTACATTTTTCTAAATACACCTGATACTTTTCCAAGTATTTTACAATCTGGAACTATTATAGGATCCATTGTACTATTTTCAGGTTGCAATCTTATATAATCTTTTTCTTTATAAAATGTTTTTACTGTAGCTTCATCACCAATTAAAGCAACTACTATTTCTCCATTTCTTGCATCATTTTGTTTTTTAACTAAAATATAATCCCCATCTAAAATACCAGCTTCTATCATACTTTCTCCTCTTACAGTAAGCATAAAACTTTCTGAATTTCCAACGAAATCTATCGGAATTGGAAAAGTATCTGTAACATTTTCAACAGCAAGTATTGGTTGACCAGCTGTAATTTTTCCTATAATTGGAACATCTACTAATTCTTTTTGTGCATAGAAATCTTTACTTGTTGTATTTTTTGACTCTCCTGAACCACCTTTTAATAATCTTAATGTTCTTCCTTTTTTATCTTGTTTTTTAATATATCCTTTTTCATCTAATCTTGCCAAATAACCATGTACTGTTGCTGTCGAACTTAATCCAACTGCTTTTCCTATTTCTCTAACTGATGGTGGATATCCTTCAGTTAATATTTGTTTTTCAATAAATTTTAAAATTGCTTTCTCTCTTTTATTTAATTCTTCTCTTTTTCTAGGCATTTTTTATCACTCCTATTTTGATTTTTTCATATCATATCATACAAACAAAAAAATGTCAAACATTTTTTTGTTTGTTCTATAAATATTTCTATAAGATTTATGTATTTTTTACAAATTAAAAATATAATTATAATAAATACATTTATTATATAGAAAAAGAGCCAGAATAATCTGGCTCCATTCTTATGTCGATGTCAACTATAAAAATGCGATTGAAAAGTTTGAACTCTTATTGTTTGTGCTAATACACCATTAAAATGCATCTGTAACAACCAAGGTTTTAGATGAACTTTATCAAGTGTTTTAAGCAGATTCAAGAAATCCTTATCCTCATTTTTAAGCAAACCTAAGATAAATGCACTCTCATCGATTGGATCATCGTCATCAAGAACACTGTTTCTAACAGATAGTAAAGTTTTATAATCACAAAGTCTGAAAAACTTTGATAGTTCATCATCCGTTGTAACATTTACTGATATGCTAGTAGACTTTGGTTTCACTTTTCTTTCGGATTTTTCCTCAACATATGCTTCTAAATAGTTATTCATTTCTTCTTCAGCACGATCAAGGTCTATTTCCATTTGTCTGAAATATTCCCTAAGTGTACTACAAGGCGAATTGAATAGTTCTTTGACAATCAACATATTTGGAATCTTACTCAAGCTTAGCCGTTCTGCCTCATCGATTGATTTGACTATCACATCAAAAAAATCATTTGAAAAAATAAAATGTATTTGCATATTCGACTCCATAGCACTAACCTCCTTGTCTATTAATCCAAATGGGTTGTTTTACGGGTATTTGCTGTTTTATATTTTATCATACTTAACATAATTTTTCAAGTATTATAAACTAACAGTATGAAATCTCTTTACTAATTCATCCCCAATCATTTCTTTAAATATTACTGAAATCTTACTATCTAATATTTCTATTCTTAAAACCTCAACTTCTTCTTCATCAATTATTTTTATAATATCTCCTATTAATTTTGTATTTCTCATTATTCCTTCACCTATAATTGATATTTTTGATACATCTTTTTTAACAATACTTTTTACAGTATTTTCTTCTATTTTCTTTACAATCTTTGTTCCCTCTTTATCATTAAATGTTGATTTTGTTATTATCGGAATATTAAATTTATCGCCTATTACTATTGACCTATCATGTAAAACTTTAGCCCCTTCATTTGATATATCAATCATTTCTTTATATGATATTTCTTTTAATTTTTTAGCCTCTTTAATTTTATTTGGATCTGCTGTATATACACCATCAACATCTGAAAATATAAAACATTTTTCGGCATTTAGAGCTGCTGCAACTGCGACCGCTGTAGTATCGGATCCTCCTCTTCCAAGTGTTGATATATCATTATTTTTATTTACACCTTGAAACCCAGCAACAATCACTATTTTATCATTTGATAATTCTTTTTTGATTCTTGTTACATCTATATTTTCTATTATTGCACATTTATTGGCAATACTGCTTTTTATTCCTGCTTGCCATCCAGTTAAAGAAATTGCCTCATGCCCCATTTCTTTTAGAAGAATGGCAAGTTTTGCAATTGATATTTGTTCTCCTGTTGATATTAGTACTGCTGTTTCTCTTTTATCTGGTTCTTTTGCTAGCTCTTTTGCCTCACCTATTAATCTATCTGTTGTTTTTCCTTGTGCTGATAATACTACTACTATGTTTTTATATTTCTGTTTATATGCAATTACTTTATTAGCAACTTTTTTTAATTTATCATTATCTGCAACAGAGCTACCTCCAAATTTTAAAACAACTATTTTTTCTTCCATAGTCCATACCTCTTTTACAAAAAAATATATAGAGCTTTTCGCTCTATATATTTTATGTATTTGATATTTTATTGTTACTTTAAATATTTTATATTTATTCACTATCGACTTAATAATATTAGTTTATTGTTTTAAATAACTTTCTATAAATCCATCTATTTCTCCATCCATAACTGCTTGTACATTTCCAACTTCATAATTTGTTCTATGATCTTTTACCATAGTATATGGACAAAAAACATAAGATCGTATTTGACTTCCCCATGCAATATCCATTTGAACACCTTTTAAATCTTCAATTTTATCTTTTTGTTCTTTTTCTTTTAAATCTAATAATTTTGATTTAAGCATTTTCATTGCAGTTTCTCTATTTTGAATTTGAGAACGTTCTGATTGACATGCACAAACTATATTTGTTGGAATATGTGTTATTCTTACTGCTGATGAAGTTTTATTTATATGTTGTCCTCCTGCGCCTGATGCTCTATATGTATCGACACGTAAATCATCTGGATTTATTTGTATATCAATATCATCTGTTATTTCTGGTAAAACCTCAACTGATGCAAATGAAGTATGACGTCTTCCCCCACTATCAAATGGTGATATTCTAACTAATCTGTGTACTCCCATTTCACTTCTTAAGTATCCATAAGCATTTTGCCCTAACACTTCAAATGTTACACTTTTTATTCCTGCTTCTTCACCTTCTAAATAGTCTACTTCTTTTACTTCATATCCATTTTTCTCAGCCCATCTTGTATACATTCTATATAACATTTCTGCCCAATCTTGTGATTCTGTTCCTCCAGCTCCTGGATGTATCGTTAATATTGCATTATTTGAATCAAATTTTCCAGATAATAATGTTTGTAATTCTAACTTTTCTATTTCTTTTTCTAGTTTTTTTGTACTTTTTAATATTTCTCTTTTTATTTCTTCATCAAACTCTTCCATTACAAGTTCTGACATTTCATAAACATTATCTAATTCATTCTTTAATTCAGTATATGTTGTACATATTTTTTTATTATTCTTTATTTTTGATAATATCTCATCTTTTTTATCATTATTAGTCCAAAAGCCTTCTTTTAATGTTTCATTTTCTAACTCTTTCAACTCTTCTTCTCGACTGATAATGTCAAAGTGAATCACCTAATTCATTTAATTTTGATTTAAGTTCTTTAATTAGTTTCATATTTTCTTCTAATTCAATCATATATTCACTCTCCAATCTACTAATATATAATATATTATTTATAAGCAAAATACAAGTTTTATATTAAATTTAATGAAAAACATATCATGGCATAGTTTTGTAAATATTATAAATTTACATAAAACATAGTATAATATATAAGTTAGGGGATTTTCCCACTCTTCTTTTTATATACAAAAAACAAGAGAAAGACATTGCCTTTCTCTTGTCCAAATTGGTTATAAGCTACCACGATCGCCATCATCAAGAGCGATAAATAAGATAGACATAACAAGTCCATATATCGCAATTATAATGCCCGCTACTATACCAATTTTTTTCATGCTGTCACACCCTTTCGAAGTAAATTTTTTAAATGAATTGTACACTTATTCTATCATATTTTAATAATTATTTCAAATAAACGTTTATTATATTTGTTTTTCTGCTGATTCCTTTTCTTTTATTCTTTTCAAGGCACTTCCTAAACCTGGAATACTACAATTATGTACAACTAATCCATTTGTTATAGCTTTAGCAAAAGCATCTAGACTTATTTGTCTATAACCATATTCTTTTTCATTATAAATGTACATTTGAGTAGGTTTAGTATTATCCCTTACACATACACAATTATAATATCTCTTTTTTCCATTTAATTCTTTGTAACAATCAACTAATCTTATTTTTGTATTATTATTAATTGGATCAAATTCCTCTTTAGGAAATAATTCTTCTAATATTCTCAAATGTTTAAATTTTCTATCAGCTACATTTATATCAGAATTTTCATGAATATCTATATTTTCTAAGACAAATCTAGCTTTTTCTCTAAAATCCTCAATTAAATCCATATCCGCTTTTATTGTATATAAATATTCATCAGTATAATAATTTTTATCATCAATATATCCTAATTTTCTATCCATTTGTTCTTGTTCAAATCTAGGAATAACTTGGGTTTTCCCATCTTTCAAAGACATTCCATAATTTCTCGTAAAACCATTTGCTTTCATATGATACATATCTTCTTGTAAATCAATGCTATATGCTTCTCCGTTGTTTGGGATTATTATATTATATACATGTGGGCATTTTCTTTTATCAAAAGTTTCTTCTACTACTGTTTTAATATTAACTCCACATTGTTTTAAAACTTCTTCTAATATCCTAGATAGAGATTTGCAGATAACAATGTTATCTTCCATACTTTTTTCTATTTCTTTAGATATTGAACATTTATTATATATCTCTTGTCTTTTTCTACTATTCCCAAAAGGTAAAAATTTCAAATCAAAAGAAAATCTTTTGCCCAAATCTCTATATACATATCTAATTAATAAGTTTTCATCTTCTATATTATTTTTTTCTTTCCAATCTCTTACTTGTTCTATATACTTGCTTAAATTTCCCATAAACTCTCCAATAAAATTTTTCTATATATATTAACATATATTTAACATTTTTGCAAATATTAGAAACTAAAAAGAATTATGAAATAATTCTTTAAAACTAATTTCATAATTCTTTTTAATTGTTATTATATTTATATTATTAATTAATTTTTTCTCCGTCTACATATAAACTATATTTTTCGTCTGATACTTTTTCATTGCTTACAATCAAAGTTTTAAAATCTTCTTTTGCTTCAAATGATATTATTATCTCTCCATTTTCATTTTTAACTTCTATTGTACTTCCACTTTTTACTGCTGTCGATAATTCAAAACATGCTGATTTTTGTTTTGAATTAGATTCTGGCTTTTCCAACATGTCTGATCCTAGAGCGATTACTTCTCCTCCATTAAAAGTAAATCCTTCATCAGTATCTATTCCTGCATCTCCACCTTTTGATGAACCTATTGTATATACTTTACCTCCATTTACTGTTAAAGCTCCGTTTGAATCAATTCCATCTCCATTTGCTTTTATATAAATTGTTCCTCCATTAATTGTTATTGATCCCCCTGAACCTCCTGCATTTAATCCATCATCTTGAGATTCAATATTAATTATTCCTGAATTAATTACTATATCACATGATTTACTAGCAATGCCTTCTCCTTCTTCTTGTTTTCCATTAACATTTAAAGTTCCATTTCCTTCAATCACTAATTTACCATATGAAAATATACATCCATCATATTCACTTGAGCCACCATCTAATAAATTATTTACAGTATTATCAGCTAATTTAATTGTTAATACATTTGTTCCTCCATTTGCAATTGCTGCTGTCATAGTGCTTTCAATATTTACTCCATTTAGAATTAATGTAACATCACCATCAGCATTTACTACAACAGAATATTTAAAACTTCCTGTTAATACATAAGTCCCCGCTTCATTGATAGTCAAATTACTATTATATTCACTTAAATTAATCTCTTTAGAAGATGCTGTTTCTCCTGCATCAACATCGCTTGCTGTCGTTTCTTTTGTTTTATTTTCTTGCATTAGCGTTCTTCTTTGATCCATGCCAGGCCCTTGCACTTTCGATTTCTTTTCATCAATAGTTAATACAACTAGAAAAATTAAAACTGCAATTAATATTAAAATTACTATTATTTCGATTATACTTTTCTTTTTCATATAATTTCCTCCTTATTTATTATTTTTAAATTGTCTATCAATTTTTGCATTATCATTTTGATTTCCGTTGATTTGGTTTGGTTGTGTTTTTCCATCTGGCATATCCATCATTTGTCTTTTTTCATTAGTATGCATTTGAATATTATCAGAATTGATTTTTTCATAAATTAAAAATCCTCCTGTTGTTATTATTGCACCTACTAATAATCCAATTATAAATACTATAATTTTATCTTTCATTTATAAACCTCCTTTATTCTTTTGTTAAACTTAATATAATATATAAAAATTGAAAAAAGATTGAATATTTAAAATTTTATTCAATCTTTTATTATTTGTTATTTCAATTACCATTAAAAAATAGTTTAATCCATCAATTTTACTATAAAGCTTGTAAATCCTTCTTTGCAACTTACCATAATAGTTCCTTTATATTTTCCAACTAATTCTTTTGCAATTGGAAGTCCTAATCCATATCTTTTCTCATTTCTATTTCTAGATTTATCAATTCTATAAAATCTTTCAAATATTTTACTTTGTTCTTCTTTTGGAATCTCTTCTCCTTGATTTTTAACTTCTATTTTTATTTCATTTTTTTCTTTTTCTACATTTACTATTATTTTTTTAGTTTCGGCAGTATGCTTTATTGCATTATCTAATAATATAGAAATAATATGTTTTATATCATCTTTATCACCAGTAAATTCTATATTTTCATTAATATTAGTTTCTAAATCTATTTTATTTTCAAATATTATACTTTCAAAAACAGCAACAGCCATTTGAACTTCTTTAGATAAATTAAATTTTTGGTTATTTACAGTATTTGTATTTCCTATTCTTGCCAATGTTAATAAATCATTAACCAACTTATTCATACTTTGAACTTCGTTTTGTATATATTCTATCCATTTATTTTCTCCTATTTTATTTCCTAAAACATCAGCATTTGCTTCTATAACAGCAAGAGGTGTTTTTAATTCATGTGATGCATCTGAAATAAATTGTTTTTGTTTTTCAAATGTTTCCTCAACTGGTTTTACTATTACTTGTGCAATTTTTCTGGCAATTATATAAATTATAATTATTCCTAAAGCTCCAATTACAATAGCAAATATTATTGTTGTTTTTAACCTGTTTATTGCATTTTCATTTTCCATTAAAGTTATTTCTTTATTATCATTACCAACTTTTCTTGTTTTGTAAATATAATTACCAACATATCCTTCTTCTGAACTTTTATTACTAATTTCCAATGCATATTGTCTTACTTCATTTGTTACATTATCCGATTCTCTTATTATATTACTATTGCTATTTATTTCAAACTTATATACTCCATCAATATTTACTACAAAAGGATCATCATTATTCTTGGTTTCACTTAATTCTTTAGGTTTTTCACCTCTTATTTCATTTCTACCATCTAATCTATCTATAAACATTGTTGAAGAAGTTATAGTATTTTTATAACTAAAATTTGTAAAAATTATAATAACTCCTAATATAATTATTGAAAGTGAAATTTGAATTATCCAAAAAATTCTTTTTCTTAATTTATCTATCATTACTTTCCTCCAATTTATATCCAATTCCTCTTACAGCTTTTATATTAACTTTAGAATTAATTAATTTTAGTTTTCTTCTAATAAATGTAATATAAACTTCTACATTATTATATTCGACATCACTATCATATCCCCAAATTCTTTCTATTAAGTTTTCCTTTGTTGATATTTGATTTTTATTTATTAATAATTGTTCCAATAATTCTAATTCTTTACCACTTACTTGAATTTCATTATCGCTACATTTCAATTTTGCATTTTTTAAATTCAAACTTAAATCACCATATTCTAAGCAATCGATATTTTCAATACCATTTGTTCTTTTTAATATAACCTTTATTCTTGCTATAAGTTCTCTCATTGCAAATGGCTTTGTTATATAATCATCTGCTCCATGTTCTAATCCATTTAATTTATCATCAATTTCTGATTTTGCAGTAAGCATTATTATTGGTGTTTGTATTTTATTTTTTCGTAAATATCTCAAAATCTCAAATCCATCTTTTCCAGGTAGCATAACATCTAATAAAATCAAATCATAATTTTCTGTTAGCGCTTCGTCTTCGCCATCTTCACCATTAGTTTTTATAGTAACATTAAAGTTTTCATTTTTTAATGTTTCTGCAACTGCATCTGCTAGACTATATTCATCTTCTATTATTAATACATTCATTTAAAAATCACCTCAAATATATTTATACACACTTTTATTGAATTATTATTGAACTGTATTATTATTTTTTATTTTATTGCAAAATTCTACTATTTTATTCATATTTTCTTCTGATTCTTTTTCTTTTGGATCTATTAAAATTAATTGAGCTTCAAAATTGTCAATTTCCAAATATTTTTTTAATTTTTCAATTGCCTTTTCTGCTCCTCCACCACTATAAGTGATAAATACTGCAATTTTTTTATTATTTAATTTATCTCTATTTTCTTTAATAAATGTTCTAATTGGTGGCACAAATGAGCTTGCCCAAACAGGACTTCCAAATACTATATAATCATATTTGTTTTCATCAAATTGATATTCTTCAAGCGCAGGCGTTTCTCCCATTACTGCACTTTTTCCGCCCCAGAAGAATTTCTTGAATCCTGAATTAGGATATTCTTTTTGCGGTACAATTTTAATTAAATCAGCATCAATCTTTTCAGCTATGTGTTCTGCTACATACTCTGTATTTCCTGATATTGTATAATAAACAATTGCTATTTTACTCATATATTACCTCCAAATTATTATAATTTACAAATCATAATGTACTCTTCATCGTTTTCATCTATTATTTCAAACCCAACTTTTTTATACATTTTAACAGCATAATTTTCTTTTTGAACCGCAAGAGATGCTTGCTTATATCCTTTTTCTTTTAACAAACCTATCATTGCCAACATAAGCTTAGTTCCAATTCCTTTACCTCTATAGTCCTTATATAATGAAATTGCAAAGGATGGCATATTATTATCAATATGTCCATAATCGTTCATTATTCTTGTCCAGCATGCTCCAACAATTTTATTATCATATTGGGCTACAAGACAATTATCATCATTGTTAGATCCAAAATCTTTAATATATACTTGTAATTCATCATTATTTATAATTTCTTTCGAAGGTTTTTCTACTCCTTTTGGAATAAAAATTGCTTCATATAGAAAATCTTCAAGTAATTTATATTCACTTTCTTTTATTTCTCTTATTATAAAATCACTCATTAAATTCCCTTCCCAGTTATTATTTTTTATACTAATTCTTGGCTTTCGCTTACATCACAATATTTGTATGTATTCATATAAATTAACTATATTATATCATTAAAAGCATTTATCAAATCAGTTATAAATACCTCTCTTGTTTCTTCATCTAATTCTAAAACTGATAAATATGGATTTAAATCTTCAAGTTCCACCAATAATAATTTTCCATCTTGCGTTCTACAAGCATCTACTCTTTGAATACCATTTTTTATTCCATTCCATTTTATAAATTTTTGAGCAAATTCAATATCTTCATCAGTGAAATTATATTTTTCTAATTTCCATCTTTGCTCTTTATTTGGTGCATATAAAGCATATTCTAGTTTATCATTTATGAAATAAAATGATACTTCATATTTAAAATCTATTGCAGGTTGAATTAAAGTATCTCCATCTATTAAATTTCTTTCTACTAATTCATATTTAGTTAAAAATTCAAGTCCTATTGAGTCTGCACCATCTTTTGGCTTGATAACATATCTATCTACATTTGGAATTAAATCAATATTATGTATTGTATCTATTGTAGGAATAACAGGATATCCTTCTGATGTTAAATCTAATAAATATTGTTTACCACACATATCTGCTTTTCCTGTAAATTCATTAAATATTTTTAAGTTATTTGTTTTTACTCTATCTACAAATGAAGTGTAGATATCTTTAAAGCCACTTACTCCTCCTGTGTTTCTAAAAACTATTAAATCAACATCTTTTTCAAAACTTTCTGAATTTTTAGGATTACAAAGCACAACATCAAAATAATCTTTTAATTTTCCTGTTATATAAATATCTTCTTCATAATAATTTCTACCTTTTGCTTCGTAATATAAATCTGTTAAATACAATATTTTTTTCATATATTCAAGATTTCCTTTCTAATTTTAAAATCACTATTAATCTGTTATATATTTTTTATCACTATCATTATTTTCTTCTGAACTATATCTTTCAACTCTCATCTAAAAAGGTATCTAAAATACTTTTAAAAGCAATACTCCAAATATAATTACGCATACTACAATACTAATTATTAATGTTATAATTGTAATTTTTTCTTGTCTTTTTCTTTCTTCTTCTATTTCAATTATCCATTCATATAATTCTGCTTTCGTTATATAATATTTATTGTTTACTTTTTTTAAAGGCAACCCTTTTTCAGAATAGTATTTCATTACCATATATCTTGTACACTGTAGTTCTCTCATTACATCTGCAACTGTCAATTCATCACTTGAAACCATTTTTTTATTTTTACTGTTGTATCCTATAACTTCTTTAGATACAGTTTCTATAACATCATTTGAAATTTCATTTATCTTCTTTAAAAATACACAATTTAATCTTGGATTAAATATTCCTAATTTCTCAATATTATCAAATTCATTGTGTATAGAATTTTTTCCCATTAAATAATATACTAATAATTGTAATGTGTGTTGTGATTTTGGAGCTGAAGAACTTACTTTAAAATCCCATAATGTATCATACGTTAAAAAATCTCCATCTCCTGAATCAATTATTTTGGTATATCCTCCTTCAAAAGTAAATCCGTCTTTGATAATAGGTCCATATTTTTCAAAAAATTTTGTACTCCTATCTACCATTATTCTTATATTACTTATTGTCTCGTCATTAGCTTCTATTGTTTTAACATCTTTATATGCCATTGGTCCAGCTCTAAAGCAAACATCATAGCCGACCAATTTACAAGCATTATAAATTGATTTATTATCTAATCCATTAATATTGTGTATTAATTTGTGAGCATATTTACTATCATTGATTATGTTTGATCCTAATAAAGATATTTTAAATGCTTCTTCAATAGGCGCTCCCATAATATATCTTGTCATATAATCCACAGCTAATCCTACTAAAGAACTATGAATATTTTCTTCAGCCAACTCATTGTTGTCTTCAAATTGTATCTTTTCAAACTCATTTGGTTTTATGTATCCACCATATGGTTGCTTGATTTCTTTTATTCTTTGAGTTACAGATGACATTATTCTCAACCTCTCTTTTTATTATTATCTATCTTTGACTTTTATTATATATCACTTTTGTAAAAAATAAAAGACTATCCCAAATTAGTCTAGGATAATCTTTTCAATTTACATTTTCAGGGTATCTAAAAGGTATCTAATTCCTTAAACTTCCTATTTTGTTCCTCTTGTAATCCCCACAAGCCGTTGGTATTACTGTCTTCCACAACAGTTCTTATATTTCTTACCGCTTCCACATGTTCTGGAATGCTTAGTATTATTAGTATTTATAGTATTATTGTTACTATTGGTATTCTCAAATTTTGTGGTAAATTTCAAATTTAGTATTTATAGTATTATCGTTACTATTAGTACTATTAAATATTTATATTCGGATGACAAATCGCTGACAATGTCATCTTTGAATCAACAAATATTGTGTCTTTTCTATGCTTCACATTATAATATAAATACAAAAGTGAGTAAAATGTATAATTTTATTTTTATTTGGCAACAAATTGGCAACACAGTCGCAAACATTTATCTGCCTTTATTTTATAGTGTAAAATTTGAAAATTTTTTATATTAATTATTCAATTAAATCACCATTTTCATCATAATAAAAACATTTTTCATGCCCACAAGCGTTCCATATAGAATCAAAAATTGGTTTTAAAATATGTTCACTGTTATCATCTATATTCTCAACAAATAAATCATTAATACATAAAATGTCTCTATCTATTTTGCCTATAACTTCACTAAACATTCCTTTTGTAGGAATAGTATAGTCCACAGCATTTAAAATAGAACAGCTTATTATAAATGGAGTATTTATTCCAATTTGTTCATAAAACTTTTTTACTTCATTAAAATCTTCAATCAATTTAGTTACTATATCTTTACCATATATCATATCAATAGTTACTTTGGGCATTCTATTTTCATATGTAAAGTCCTTTTCAAAAAAATCAGATGTAGCTTTTTCCACAATTCCATTATTCTTATAGAATGCAAATGATTTTTCATTATATTGGTTATATCTCATATAAACACCATCAATAGTAATATATTTGGGACAATAGTTGCCAAATATTCTTGAATTTACCTCATTCATAGCTTTCTTAATTTCTTCTACACCAAAATATTTTAGAGAATTATTAAAAGCGGAAATTGGAATATAGTGTACTACAAAGATAGGTTTATTGTCATTTAATACTTGATTTTTATTCGAAATAAGCTCATAATATCTATCCATCTTATATTCTGATATTCTTTTATTTAAATCAAGTCCTGAATTAAAAGCTAATCTCAGTTCACTTACATCCATTGGATATTTACCTTTATTATTTCTAGAAAAAAATTTATCAGTACCTTTATATTCAACTCTATGTGGTGAAATTATACTTTGTGGAATTCGTATTATAAAAACGCATTTATTATTACCAATATCTAAAACCTTAAACTGAATATTCAAGATAACAGGCTGAATAGATTGCCTAATCAAATCTTCTATTCTTCTAATTAATTTATCATCATTTTCATATGGTATTCCACAAATATTTGTAGGAATTTTATCAATATTATCTTCTTCAACACCAAAGATTATATCTCCACCTACTGAGTTTGCAAAAGATGAAACATCAGCGAGGAACTCTTTTTTATCTCCATCTGTATCAATATGTAATTCTTGCTTATAGTCTAAATAACGACTTTCGCATACAGCATTATCAATTAATGATTGTATATCTTCGATTTGAATTTCTTCTATCTTTTTATTAAAAAACATCTTATTTCCTTTCTATATAATATTATACTTCTGTATATAATCTATAAATTACTTTACTTTATTTTTAAATTGCTTTTAAGTATTTTTGCATTTGGGCAATATTTTTCAACAATTAATCTAATAATTGTTTCTTGTGCTTCTGTTACTTTAGGTCCAATTAGTATTTCTATATCTTCTAATGCTTCATCAGCTAAATTCAAAAAAAACAAATTATAAGGGGCTTTATACTTACTATCTTCAATTCTGTCTATTAATACTGATTGCTCCTCGGCGCTTTTGCAGTTTTCTAGTTCTTTCATTGACCATAATGACATATATAATATATATCTAACTTCATTTTGAAATTTCCAATTTTTTCGTTTGTATTTTCCTATTTCACTTAAAGAATATTTTTTAGACATGCTTCTTTGCATCCTACCATCATCTAATTTTTTTATTTCTTCCTTGATACTTTTAACAGTTGGATAGATCAACTTTTCATCATTTGTATATATAACTTTAACTAGTTGTGGTTCACCTGCAATTGTAGTTTTATCTTCAGTATATAATTTTTCATAGTCAATATATGTTTCAGCATCACTCTTAAAATGATATTGTCCACATTTAAAATTATATTTCTTAAATGGAAATTTCTTTAATCTAATTCTCACTCCTTGCATATCTTGTGTGTACATACTCCACATTGGAATTGATTCAGTTGCATCATCTGTCCAGCAGCTTACATAACATAATTTTCCAATTTTTTGAATATCTTTTGATTCACTTTCTTCAAGATCGTCAACATTTGTTAAACTATTAAAAGCTATTGTTTTATTTTTCAAAATTAATAACAACGTTTCTATGCTTGTATAATGATATAAGTATTCATCCATTATATTTTTTCCTTTCTTTTTGTTTCTAATTTATTACATATTATATAATATTTTTGCAATAATTTAAACTCTTTTCAAAGGATTTGCTTACTTTTTCTTTATCATCCTTTGTACTTGAAATATAGTATTTTTCTGTTGTTTCTATTCTCCTATGACCTAATACTTCTGCTATATCTTTTATTTCACAGCCGCTTCTTAGGCTTGTTGTTGCAAAACTTCCTCTTAAATCATAAAATCGTGCTTTTATTCCTAATTCATTTCTAATAATCTTAAAAGGATATTTAATTACATCTGTTCCTGAATATAATCCATTTCTTTTCGTAAAAACCATATCTGTCCTATCTTTCTTAAATTTACTTTCTACAATTACATATTCAACCACTTTACCATACTTGTTTTTAATTTCTTTTAAAGAATAGTAT
>CAMNMV010000012.1 GCA_946545015.1 uncultured Clostridium sp. | reverse complement strand
CAACATATTCACAAGCTTCAATTATAAAATGTTCACTATTTCCAACTTTATAATTACCATCTATAGCTTTTAAAAATGCTCCTACTTGAATACTAGGATCTTTAAGTGCTTCTAAGAAACATAAAGAAACCATAGAAGTGGTAGTAGTTTTTCCGTGTGTACCTGAAATACAAATTGTATCTTTAAAGCATCTTGTTAGAGCTCCTAAGAAATCGGCTCTTTCAATTGTTTCAATATTTAATCTTTTGGCTTCTAACATTTCTGGATCATCATCTTTTACTGCGGCAGAATAAACAACCACATCAGATTTAGCAACATCAGCTACATTATGACCAACAGTTACTTTGATTCCTTTTTCTTGTAAAACTTTTAATGAATCAGAATCAGCAAGATCAGAACCTGTAACATTAAATCCAAAGTTCTTTAAAATTGCGGCAATTCCGCTCATACTAACTCCACCAATTCCTATCATATGAATATTTTTATATTTTTTAATATTATCTATATTTGGCATAAAAATCTCGCTCCTTTTAAACAAAATAAATTATATAATTAATGTTTGAAAAATTCAAGCTTTTTTCCACAATTACTCTATATTATATTAATTTTTTTTAATGTTATTCTAAAAGAAAAATTAAAAACTATTCTTTAAATAAAAAAATATTTAAATTTGTTAAAAAATATAAAAAAAAAGAAGGAAAATGTTTTTTTTTGGAGAATATAATAATTGTACATAAGATTAACCTAATATGTACAAAATATTATTAAAACTTAAGGAAGGCGGTGCACTAAACATGCAAATCACAGACGTACGTTTAAGAAAAGTAAATTCAGAGAACAGAATGAAAGCTGTTGCTTCTGTAACATTCGATAACGAATTCGCAGTACACGATATCAAAGTTATCGAAAGCCAAAATGGATTATTTATAGCTATGCCTAGCAGAAAAACTCCAAACGGAGAATTCAAAGATATAGCTCATCCAATCAACGCTGAGACAAGAGATAAAATTCAAAAAGCTATTTTAGAAGCTTATGATGCTCCAGAAACAGAAGAATCAGCAGAATAAGATAAAATAATTCACAATCAAGAACACTTTTTCAAGTGTTCTTTTTGTTTTGCATTTTATAAATTTATTTATTTCATAAATTCGCTTCTTTTACTTGAAAAAAAGCCAAAAACAAGGTAAAATATATAAGGAAAAAATAAAGAGGAGACAAGAGAAGATGTATTTAATTGTAGGATTAGGTAATCCAGAAAATGAATATGCAAATACAAGACATAACATGGGATTTTGCACTATAAATAAAATAGCTGCTGAATTCAAAATAGATATGACAAAAACTAAATTTAATGGTATATATGGTACTGGAATGATTGAAGGACAAAAAGTTGTATTATTAAAACCTCAAACATATATGAATTTAAGTGGAGATGCAGTAAAAGCATTTTGGGATTATTATAAATTAGATTTAGAGGATCTAATAATAATATATGATGATATAGATGTAGAAAAAGGAAATATAAAAATAAGAAAAAAAGGAAGTAGTGGAAGTCATAATGGAATGAAATCTATTGTTCAAAATCTAGGAACTGAAGAATTTACAAGAATAAGGATTGGAATTGGTAGACCAGAACATTCAAATGATATGATAAATTATGTTATTGGTAAAATAGATGAAGAAGAACAAAAAAGATTAGCACCTGGAATAGATTTAGCTAAAGATGCCACAATTGAAATAATTAAAAATGGTGTAGATATGGCTATGAATAAATTTAATGTAAGAAACAAAAAAGAAGAGGGGTAAATATGTTAGACATAATTATAACTAAGAAAAATGGTGAAAAGCGAATTGCTCTTATAAATGGAGGTAAATTAGTTGAATTTTATAGTGAAGAAAAAATAGATACAAGAAATGAAGGGAACATCTTTGTAGGTGTTGTAAAAGATATTTTAG
Source organism: uncultured Clostridium sp. (assembly GCA_946545015.1). Taxonomy (GTDB): domain Bacteria; phylum Bacillota; class Clostridia; order TANB77; family CAG-508; genus CAG-269. The sequence continues at coordinate 31,308 of CAMNMV010000012.1, read as the reverse complement.
ACGGAATGGAATCTGCTTTTGTTGATATTGGAACAGAAAAAAATAGTTTTATACATTTAAAAGATTTATTACCTAAAGAAGATGAAACTAAAAAAGCAGATGTAAAAAAAGCTAGTGCAAAAAATATAAGAGATTTAGTTAAAGTAAATGATAAAATTTTAGTCCAAGTAAAGAAAGATAGTAATGAATTAAAAGGTGCAAGAATATCAAGACATGTAAGTTTACCAAGTAAATATATAGTTTTTATGCCAAATACTGAAATAATAACAGTTTCACAAAAAATAACTAATGAAAACGAACAGCAAAGATTAATTAAATTAGTTAAAGAAAATATAACTGCGGGTAATGGGGCTGTTATAAGAACATCTGCTGAAGGCAAGGAACAGGAAATAATTGATGACATAAAAAGACAAGAAAAATTATGGGGAAAAATTTGTGATGATTTTAGTAAAGTAAAATCAAATGACCCAAAACTAATATATAAAAGTCAAGATATAGTTCAAAAAATGTTAATAGATTTAACAGATAAAAAAATAGCTAAAGTAATTTCAAATAATGAAAAAGAACTAGACAAAGTAAAAGAATTCATAAAAGGTGTGAAAGAGTTTGAAAAAATCAAATTAGAATTGAAGCCATTAGCGGATATTGAACAAGTATATAATTTTGAAAGTGAAATAGAAAAAATAGAAAAAAGAAAGATATGGCTTAAATGTGGAGGGTTTATTACAATAGATAAAACTGAAGCTTTAACTGCAATAGATGTAAATACAGGAAAATGTACAGAAGGAAAAAATTTAGAAGATATAATTTTTAAAGTTAATGAGCAAGCAACTTTAGAAATAGCAAAACAAATTAGACTTAGAGATATTGGTGGAATAATAATAATTGACTATATAGATATGTTAAGAGATGGGGATAAAGAAAAAATAGAGAAAGTGCTTAAAGAAGCATTAAAAGAAGATAGATCCAAAACACAAGTTGAAGGATTTACAAAATTAGATTTAATGGAATTAACAAGAAAACATATATGTAGTCATAAAAATTAGAAAGGAAAATTTAAATGAACGTAGGATTTATATCACTTCGGTTGTAGTAAAAACTTAATTGACACAGAAGTTGCAATTGGAAAATTTAAAAAGAATAATTATAAAATAGTAAATGATCCAAGTATTGCAGATATAATTGTTATAAATACATGTGGATTTATCGAAAGTGCAAAAGAAGAAGCAATAAATACAATTTTAGAAATGGCAGAATATAAAAATTCTAAATGTAAATATTTAATAGCAATGGGCTGTTTAGTACAAAGATATTATGATGATTTAGTAAAACTGTTACCAGAAGTAGATTTATTTATAAAATTAGACGAATACACAAATTTTTGGGATAAAGTAGAAGATTTAGTTGAGAGAAATATAGTTAAAATTACTAACAATAAGACTAGAAGAGCAGCTCAATTTAAACCAATACCATTAGTTGATCCAGAAAGTTTTTTAGAAAGAGTAATAACTACTGGAAAAAAATATGCATATTTAAAAATTGGTGAAGGTTGTAGTAATAATTGTACATATTGTGCTATTCCATATATAAGAGGAGCTTTTATAAGTAGACCTATGGAGGAAATATTAGAAGAAGCAAACAAATTAGCAGATGAAGGAATAGAAGAAATAATTGTAATTGCTCAAGATACTACAAAATATGGAGTAGATATTTATGGAAAAGAAAAGTTAGCAGAACTTTTACATGAAATAAGTAAAATTAAAAAAATAAAATGGATAAGATTTTTATATTCATATCCAGAAGGAATTAGTGATGAACTAATTGATGAAGTAAAAAATAATCCAAAGATTATGAAATATTTTGATATTCCAATTCAACATATATCAAATGGAATACTAAAAAGAATGAATAGAAAAACTTCAAAAGAACAAATTGAAAAATTAATAAATAAAATAAGAAAAGAAATTCCAGAAGTAATATTAAGAACTAGTCTAATTGTTGGTTTCCCAGGTGAAACAAATGAACAATTTTTAGAACTTTTAGAATTTATGGAAAAAGCTAAATTTGATAAATTGGGAGCATTTAAATATTCAAAAGAAGAAGGAACTCCAGCAGCTAAAATGCCAAATCAGATACATGGAAATACAAAGAATTCAAGATATAATAAATTAATGGAAAAACAACAGAAAATATCAAAACAAAAATTACAAGAAAAAATAGGAAATGTTTATGAAACATTAATAGAAAATATATCATTTGATGGGAAATATTTAATAGGTAGAACCATAAATGATGTACCAGAGATAGATGGATTAATTTATATAGAAAATAAGGATAAAGATAAAAGTAAAAAATATATAGATACATTTGTGAAATGTAAAGTAATAGAAGTTAATGATTATGATTTGATTGGCGAATTAGTAAAAAAGTAGTAATACAATAAAAATAATATATTGGAGGAGTTAATATGAACGAATCAGAAATAAAGTTTATGAGAGAAGCGGAAATTGAAAGCCAGGGATTAGATAATGAAGTTATAGATGTGAAAAGTTTAAAAGATTATTCAGATACTGAAAATAAAGAAGCAGAATATTATTTATTAGTTGAACAGTTTACAGGAAAAGATGGAAAAACTGTAACTGTTGAAAGATATTATGATACTAATGGAAAGGTTATAGGTGGAAATAATAAATCAGATAATTATGATTACATAATTTTAAATGGTGAGAATACTAATAATGAAGAATTAAAAAAACGTTTAGAATACTTAAGAAAACAATTAGAACAAGTAGAAAGACTTAAAGACACAAATGGGATGAAAGATAAATATGAATTAAAAGAAATGATAGAAGCAATTGAAGCAGAAACAGGAGAAAAAATAGAAGAATTAAGCATAATCGATATTGAAAAATTGGAAGAAGCAGAAAGAGAATTAAATGGATATTTGAAAACAATTGAAGAAGAAAATGAAATTAAACCAAATGAGAATAATACACAAGACAGACAAGAAGATGAGATTAGTAAAAACTTAAATATAGAAAATAAAGAAGAGCAATTAACAGAAAAAGATTTTGAAACAAGTGCTATTATGTCTGGGAATACATATGTTAATGAATATGACACATTAAATTCAGCATTGAAAGTAGCAGATGAAGGATATACAAAAATCGCAGTTGTAAGATCTTCAGAATTAAAAGATAATAATACTATTAATGATTATTCATTTGTTGGAATAAGAGCAGATGGAACAGCTAAAAAAATAGATTCAAGTGTAATAGAAGCAGAAATGGAAGATATAGGAAGAAACTATAATGAAATGGATCCACATGGTAGACTTGATCAAGATGAAGGAAATATTGAAACATTTAAAATTAAAGGAACAAGATATGGATTCGGGCTTGAGAATGAAGCGGGAGAATTAGAAGTTAAATTAACTGCAGAAGGAAGAGGAGGACATGGAAACGAAGTTGTAAGTGTTCCAGTACAAACAAATGGATATGCTATGGAACCTAATGAAAGAGATTTAGTTTTATTGAATAATAGGCATCCATTAGATGTTGATAAAGGATTAGATGAATTACATTCACATGATGAAGATGATAAAGAAACAACTAAAACTGTAGAAGATTTAGATGGGAATCCAAATACTCAAAGTCATAATGACTGGGATGCATTAATTGAATCTCTAGATGATCAAGCTAAAGATATGTTTACAAATACAGAATTAATGGATATGGTAGAAAATTATTGGAATAATGGCGATTCAGAGGAAGAAATAAAAAATAAAATTGAAGAAGATGCCTATAATCTAGATAGAGAGAATAAAAGATAGTTTAAAATTTAAAAAATTAAAATAAATTGGAGGAAGAAAAAATGGAAAAAGTAAGAGGATTTGAAATTGCAAAAGGATGGGAAGATAAAGGAATTAATCTACCAGTTAGAAAAACAAAATATTCAGCAGGATATGACGTAGAAGCGGCAGAAGATGTTGTTATACCAAGTTTTAAAAAAGGTACTAATCCAGTATTAGTAAAAACAGGAATTAAAGCGTATATGCAAGATGATGAAGTTCTAATGCTATATAATAGAAGTTCTAATCCAAAGAAAAAAGGATTAATATTAGCAAATAGTGTTGGAGTAGTTGATAAAGACTATTATGGAAATCCAGATAATGATGGACATATTATGTTTGCATTTTATAATATCAAAGATGAAGATGTTGAAATTAAAAAAGGAGATGCAATTGGACAAGCTGTTTTTCAAAAATATTTTGTGGCTGATGGAGATGTTGCTGAAGGCGAGAGAATAGGCGGTTTTGGTTCAACAAACAAGTAAAAAAATATCAAAAAAAAATGGTAAAAGCTTTGACTTTTACCATTTTTTGTAGTATAATAAATATGGTTAAAAAATCCAATAAAGTTATAAATATTTACATAACTTTATTATAATTTTTTCTGCCACAATATAACTTGAAAGGAGAGAGACATACATGTTCAATGTAGGAGATAAAATTGTATACCCAATGCACGGAGCAGGTGTTATCGATGCGATAGAAGAAAAAGATATATTAGGAGAGAAACAAGCTTATTACATACTTAAAATGCCAGGTGAGGTAAAAGTAATGATACCAACAGCTAAGGCTGATGAAGTTGGAGTAAGAAATATTATAGATAAAGAATCGGCAGATAAAGTATTAGGAGTTTTAGAAAAAGACGAAACTGAAATGGACAAAAATTGGAATAAAAGATATAGAGACAATATGGAAAAAATGAAAAGCGGAGATGTCTATGAAATAGCTGATGTAGTTAGAAATCTAAGCTTTAAACAAAAAGAAAAAGGTCTTTCAACAGGTGAAAAGAAAATGTTAAATAATGCTAAACAAATATTAGTTAGTGAATTAGTATTAGCTGAACATTCTAGTCAAGATGAAGTAGAACAATTAATTGACAACAAAATAAATACATCATTTAACTTATTTAGAACTGAAGATGTAATAAAAGAAAGTGTTGTTAAGAAATTTATTCCATTTGAAGGAACAGGAACAGAAAGTTTATAATTATTAATTAAGATATTATTAAGAACATATGAGATATTTCATATGTTCTTTTGTTGTTTGAAAATGTAAATAATATAAAATTTGTATTTTATGTAAATATATGGTATAATAACATTATACGTAAGCGCATTAGCGCAAGAACACTGGTTTCCTTTTTATTATTCGAATTCGTTTTGTTAGAGACATAAGGAGGTCATCTTATGAGTAAAGCAACCAAAGAAATAGCCCAAAAAAATGAACAGGCAAAAAAAACACTGACAACATTTTATGAGCTCGATGAAAAAGAAATCGATGCACTTATTGATGTTGATGAGGAGAAAACAAAAAAGAAAAAGAAGAAAAAACTCATTAAAAGAGTGGAAAAATTAGAGAAAGAAATGAAAAAGCTTAAGAAGAAGCTGAAGTAAATTCTTTCCAAAAGGGACCAGTAGAAAAAAGAGGAGGCTAACAAGTCTCCTCTTTACTTATGAAAACAAGTAATAGCTAACTTGAAAAATATGGTGATGTGTGTTATAATTAAATAGTTATGACTGTAAAGTTTAACAAAAAATTCAGAGAGGAGAGATACCCTATGGATAACCGGAATGGAAATCCAACTAAGTTAAGAGAGTTGGTGCATAAAGTCATGAAATACTCAGGTATGCTTGATTTATGCTTCACTCATGTGGGAGGCGAGTTAATGCTCCTTATCGGAGCTGAGGTGGAAATCTCAATAGCTCAATATAACCAAATGTTACAAATGTTTCGCGATGTAGTGATACAGGAAAAGTATTCTGCAAATGCAGAGGATGCAATTCCAATTGAACTTAGAGCAAACGAGAACATGGAGTTTGAGAGCTTGTATAATGAGATTGCTAAACTTACAAAGGAAGCAGCTTAATTAAAAGGTTCTCAGAAAGCAAAAAGCAAATGCGATGCATTTGCTTTTTTGTTATATATATTTTTTAAATTTATTTAATTTTTTATTCTTATTTTTATTTTATATTATTCGTTTTTTATTTCTAGATTAAAAATGTTATACCATTATTATTTTTATTAATATTCTCAGAATTGTTTTTATTTACTTGTAGTTCAACCTCTCCTGAATTATTATTTTCTATATTATTATATTCCATAAATCTATTTAAATTTTTAACAGATATACCAGTTTTATTAGATATTGTATCAATAGAGTCATCTGAACCATTTTGAGCTATGTAAGATTTGAATGTTGAAAATTCAAAATTGTCTTTTGGACTACATTTAGGACATACATATCCTTCTGATATATAAAAGTTACCACATCTGCTACATTTCTTAAATTCCATTGATTATTCCTCCTAAAAATTTATCTTTTGACATTATTATTTAATATTCTATCATATTATTAAAAAAATATAAAGAGAAAAAATGTAAAAATATGAAAAATTTTATTTTAATTCATCAACTATATTTTCTATTTTTTCAAACATATCAGGGAAATGTTTCTTTAAGCTTATTGGTTTCATATTTTTATCTGTAAAACAATGTTTTGTTTCAGCAATCATTACAGTTGCTCCTGTTTTTTTATCAGTAAGAATATAATTTACTTTCATTTTAACTCCTGAAAATTCGGTTATTGCAAGATTTATAACTAAAGTATCATTAAAAGTTACATGATATTTATAAGAACAGTTAACACCAAGAACAGGAATCATAATACCACTATCTTCTATAGTAGAATATGGTAATCCAATATCATCTAAAAATTTACATCTTGCTTCTTCTAAAAAGCGTATATAATTAGAGTGATGTACAACTCCCATTTTATCTGTTTCATAATAATTTATTTTTCTTTCAAATTTATAAACCATCTTAAAATCTCCTTTGTTTTCCTTTACGAAAAATATTATATAAAAATTCTATTAAAAAGTCAATTTTATACTTGTTATTACAAAATTAGTGATATAATACCACTATAAGAAGTAAATAATTGGAAATAAATTTAATTTTAAGGAGTTTAACATGAGAAGATTAAATGGTGTTATAATGCAATATTTTGAATGGTTTATGGACTGCAAACAAAATTTATGGAATGATATAATAAGAAATGCTGAAAAACTTTCACAAAAAGGTATAACAGCACTTTGGTTGCCACCAGCATACAAAGGATTTAGTGGGAAAGATGAAGTTGGTTATGCTGCATATGATGTATATGATTTAGGAGAATTCGATCAAAAAGGAACAGTAAAAACTAAATATGGATCAAAAGATGAGTATTTGGAAATGATTCAAGTATTAAGACAAAACGGTATAGAAAGTTATGCTGATATTGTGTTAAATCATAAAATGGGAGCAGATGCATTTCAAACTATTCCAGCAACTAAAATAGATTTTGGTGATCATAATCGTCAAATATCAGATAACGAAGAAAGAATAAAAGTTGCAACGAAATTTACATTTCCAGGAAGAAAACATAAATATTCTGATTTCGAATGGAATTGGACTCATTTTGATGGGATAGATTATAATGATGAAACGGGTGAAAATGCATTATTTAGATTTAAAGATAAAGAGTGGAATGGCGAAGTTGACGAAGAATATGGAAATTACGATTATTTAATGGGAGCAGATTTAGATTTTTATAACGAAAAAGTTGTTGAAGAATGTAAAAGATGGGGGAAATGGTATCTAGATATGACAAAAGTAGATGGCTTTAGACTGGATGCTATAAAACACATACCAGCATTTTTTTATAAAGATTGGATAAAGTATTTAAGAGAAGAAACTGGAAAACAACTTTATACAGTGGGAGAATATTGGTCTGGAGATATTTCTAAATTACATCAATACATAACAAGTACAGAAGGACAAATATCATTATTTGATGTACCACTTCATTATAATTTTTTTGCAGCATCAACCTCATGGGATTATGATTTAACAAAGATATTAGATAATACATTAGTAAAAGAAAATTCAAGTATGGCTGTAACATTTGTAGATAATCATGATACTCAACCAGATCAAGCTTTACAAAGTTTTGTAGAACCATGGTTTAAACCAATTGCATATTCAATCATTTTATTAAGGAATGAAGGATATCCATGTGTTTTTTATGGGGATTATTATGGAATACCACATAATAATATAGAAAAAATGGAAGACTTAGATACATTATTATTTTTACGTAAAGAAAGGGCCTATGGAAATCAAATTGATTATTTTGACCATCCAAATTATATAGGTTGGACAAGACAAGGAGATTTAGAACACGAAAAATCAGGACTAGCAGTTGTTATATCAAATACAGAAGATGGAGAAAAAAGAATGTTTATGGGAGAAGAGTTTGAAGGTTGTACTTTCATAGATGCATTAGGACATTGTGATGAAGAAGTTATTATTGATGAAGAGGGATGTGGATGTTTTAAAGTTAAAGGAAGATCTGTATCAGTTTGGATAATGAAATAAAGTATGAAAAATTAGTAAAAACAAATAAAAGTTTTTACTAATTTTTTATTTTAAGTTAATTTTAAGGAAGAGTATCTATAATTAGGTTAACATAGAAATGGGATAAATAAAATTTTCTATAAAATAAAAACGAGGAGGAAAAAATTATGAAAAACAAAGCTTTAATATTTATTATAGGATTATTAGTAGGAGCTATACTTACTACAGGTGGATTTTTTATATATGAGAATTCTAAATCAGCAGAAAAACAAAATATAACTAATAGTAGAGATGAAAGACCACAAATGCCAGATGGAGAAGATTTTAAAGGTGGAACACCACCAGAAAAACCTGATAATAGTAAATCAGAAAATGTGCAAGAATCAAATGTTTAATAAAATAATTTAAAAGAAAGGAGCGGTGCTAGCTTAAAAATCTTTAAACTAGTACTTATTAGTAAAATGAAAAAGAAAACAATTATAACATTAATTTTAATTATTGTTTTACTTGCTGTTTTAATATTTGGAATTTATAAAACAATTGAATTAATTAATAATAAGCAAACTGAAAGTAATTCGTCACAAAATTTTCAAGCAATGCAAGAAAATGGAGAAAAACCAAGTATGCCTGGTGGAAATGGAGGAGAACATGGAGGTAATTCTAGTTCATCAGTGGAAACAAAAGGCGCAACTGAAATTACAAATGAACAAACTTTAAATGGAAATTATTCCACAACAAATGTAGATGAATCAGCAATTAAAGTTTCAGAAGGAGGAAACTTAACTTTAGATGGTGCAACAATAAACAAAACAGGTGATTCATCAAATACAGAAAATAGTGAGTTTTATGGCGTGAATGCAGGAATTTTAACAACTTCAAATGGAACGACAACGATAAAAAATTCTAAAATAACTACAGATGCTAAAGGTGCAAATGCAGTATTTGCCACAGGAGAAAATTCTAAAGTATATATTTATGATACAGAAATAATAACAACAGGAAGTTCATCTTCTAGAGGGTTAGATAGTACTTATGGAGGATATATTGAAGCTGATAATGTTACAATTTCAACAGATGGAGGAAGTTGTGCAACACTTGCAACAGATAGAGGTGAAGGAACTGTAATTGCTAAAAATTCAAAATTATCAACAAAAGGTGCAGGATCACCTATAATTTATTCAACAGGGGATATTTCAATAGAAAATACTGAAGGTACGGCAACTGGAGCACAAATGGTTGTTATAGAAGGAAAAAATTCTGCAACTGTAACAAAATCTAATCTAATATGTTCTGGAAAAGGAAATAGAAAAGAAGTAGATAATTGTGGAATAATGATTTATCAAAGTATGTCTGGAGATGCAGGAGAAGGAACTGGTACATTAACTGCAACAGATTCAACATTAGAAATAGATTCAAATTCAGATTATTATAAAACATCACCATTTTTCTTTATAACAAATACAAATGCAGTAATAAATTTAGAAAATAATATAATGAAATATGGGAGTAATTTATTATTAAAAGTTGAAGGGACTTCTGAATGGGGAAAAAGTGGAAGTAATGGAGGAACTGTAACTTTAAATGCTAAAAAACAAGAACTAAGTGGAAATATTGAGGTTGATGACATTAGTACTGCAGAAATTAATTTAACACAATACAGTTCTTTAGAAGGAACAATAAATGGAGGAAATACTGCTAAAAGTATAAGCATAAAATTGGATAGTTCATCAAAATTAGTATTGACTGGTGATAGTTATATAACATCATTAGATGATGAAGATTCTTCATATAGTAATATAAATTTTAATGGATATAAATTATATGTAAATGGAACTGCTATAAATTAAAATAATAAAAATAAATTTTATAAAAGAAAAATTCCTGGTTCTTGTACAGGAATTTTTCTTTGTTATGTAAGCAGTAAAGAAGATTTACTTGATTTATAATTAGAAAAGTTATATAATACTACAAGAAAAATAAAAGTGAAAAGGAGATTATTAATATGAGTGAAAATAAAATAGTACCAATTACAGTATTAACAGGATACTTAGGAGCTGGAAAAACAACATTAATTAATCATGTATTAAATAATCAAGAAGGATATAAAGTAGCTGTAATTGTAAATGATATAGGAGAAGTAAATATTGATGCTGATTTAATAGGAAAGGGAGGAATCGTTCAAGAAGAAGATTCAAGTTTAGTTCCATTACAAAATGGTTGTATTTGTTGTACATTAAAGGTAGACTTAATGCAACAAATAGTTGATATAATTAAAACAAGAAAGTTTGATTATATATTAATAGAAGCAAGTGGGGTTTGTGAACCATTACCAATTGCACAAACAATAACTGTTTTATCTGAACAAACTGAACAATATGGATTACCAAAAATTTGTAGATTAGATAATGTTGTAACAGTTGTAGATGCTCTACGTTTAAGAGATGAATTTAATTGTGGTGATAATTTAGTAAAAAAAGATATTGATGATGAAGATATTGAAAATTTATTAATTCAACAAATTGAATTTTGTAATAAGATAGTATTAAATAAAGTTGATGAATTAGAAGATGATGAATTAAACAGAGTAAAAGCAATAATTAGATCATTACAACCAAAAGCCGAAATAATTGAAACAAATTATGGAAAAGTAGATGTAAGTAAAATATTAGATACAAATTCATTTAATTTTGAAGAAGCTTCAATGTCAGCTGCTTGGATTGAAGAATTAAATAGAACTGATAATGAAGAAGAGGATGAGCACGAAGAACATCATCAACATGAAGAACATGATCATGAACATGATGAAGATCACGACCATGAAGGACATCACGAACATGAACATCATCATCACCATCATCATCATGGAGAAGGTGAGGTAGAAGAATACGGAATAGGAACATTTGTATATTTCAGAAGAGCACCATTTAATAGAGATGAATTTGATAAATTTGCTTCTAATTTCCCAAAAAATATAATTAGATGTAAAGGTATAATTTGGTTTTCAGATGAGCCAGAATCATCATATGTATTTGAACAATCAGGAAAACAAATAGGAGCAGATCAAGCTGGTCAATGGATTGCATCATTACCAAAGGCGGAACAAGATATGGTTTTTGCCCAAAACCCAGGTGTATTAAATGATTGGGATGAAAAATATGGAGATAGATTAATGAAATTAGTCTTTATAGGACAAGATATGGATAAAAAAGCTATAATAGAAGCTTTGGATAAATGCTTAGATAAATAATTGATTTTAAAGTACTAGATATTTTATATTTAGTGCTTTTTTGTTGGAAAATTTTATATTTTGTATTGACAATTGAATATTAATTCAATTATAATTAAATTAATAGTTGAATAAATGCTCAACTGTTAACATAAAATATAATATATTAATAAATTTATATTTTCAAAAAGGAGGAATCCAAATGCCAAAGAACGAATTTGTTTGTGATTGTAATATAATACATAAAGAGATTGTTGAAGATACTTTAAAGAAAATGCAAGATGACGAATTATTAATTAAGCTTGCAGAATTTTTTAAGATATTAGGTGATACAACGCGAGTAAAAATTTTATATGCCTTAGATCAAAATGCAATGTGTGTATGTGATATTGCAAATGTTTTAGGTATGAGTAAATCATCAATATCACATCAATTAAGTACTCTTAGAAGAAGTGGAATTGTAAAATGTAAAAAAATAGGAAAAGAAGTTTTTTATGAATTAGATGATGAACATGTTCAAGAAGTCTTTGAAGTTGGATTTGAACATATAGAACATAGAAGGTAGGAGGAATAATTATGAAAGTAAAATTTAAAATTAAAGGAATAGACTGTGCAAATTGTGCAGCTGAATTAGAAAGAGCTCTACAAAAAATAGAAGGGATGGAGAGTGCATCTATAAGTTTTATTACTGAAAAAATGGTATTAGAATTTGCAGATGAAATAGAAGATGATATTATGGAAAAAGTTAAAAAAGTAATAAAGAAAGAAGAGCCTGATGCAACTATAGAAAGAATGTAGAGGAAAGAGTTATGAAAAAGAGAACTATTAAAATAATAATTGCTGCAATTTTATTTTTGTTTTCTATGTTTATTAAATTTGATAATGGATTAATAAATAAAATAATTTTTGTTTGTAGTTATTTAATTGTAGGAATAGATATTTTAAAAAAAGCAATAAGAAATATTTTAAAAGGCAAAGTTTTCGATGAAAACTTTCTAATGGCAATAGCCACAATAGGAGCTTTTGCAATTGGGGAATTTCCAGAAGCTGTTGCAGTTATGCTATTTTATCAAGTTGGAGAATTGTTCCAAAGTTTTGCTGTTGATAAATCAAGGAAATCAATATCTAGTTTAATGGATATAAGACCAGATTATGCTAATTTAATAAAAGATGATGATGTGGAAAAAGTAGATCCTGATGAAGTTAAAATTGGTGATATTATTCTTATAAAACCAGGAGAAAAAGTTCCGTTAGATGGTATAGTTGTAGAAGGAGAATCTTTAATTGATACTAAAGCTTTAACAGGAGAGGCTGTACCTAGAAAAGTAGAGATAAAAAGTGAAATCTTAAGTGGAAGTATTAATCAAAATGGTCTATTAAAAGTAAAAGTTACTAAAGAATTTGAAGAATCAACAGTTAGTAAAATATTAGAACTAGTGGAAAATGCAAGTACAAAAAAATCAAAATCTGAAAACTTTATAACTAAATTTGCAAAATATTATACACCAATAGTTGTAATTATAGCTGTTTTTCTTGCATTATTACCACCAATTATTATGGGAGACTTTTCAACATTTAGCAATTGGTTATATAGAGCTTTAGCATTTTTAGTAGTATCTTGTCCATGTGCTTTAGTAATATCAATACCACTTAGCTTCTTTGGTGGAATTGGTGGTGCTTCTAAAATTGGAATTCTGATAAAAGGTGGAAATTACTTAGAAGCATTAAGCAAAGCAGAAACTATAGTATTTGATAAAACAGGTACTTTGACAGAAGGAATATTTGATGTGCAGAAAATAAATCCTAATAATATTTCTGAAGATGAATTATTAAAATATGCAGCATATAGTGAAGCATATTCAAATCATCCAATAGCTGAATCAATTAAAAAAGCTTATGGAAAAGATATTGATAAGACATTAGTATCAAATGTAAATGAAATTTCTGGTTATGGAATTGAATGCGATTTTGTAGGAAGCAAAGTTTTATCTGGAAATAGCAAATTAATGGAAAAATATAAAATTGACTATGAGAAAAACGATGATTTAGGAACAATTGTATATGTTGCAGTAGATGAAAAATATGTAGGTAATATAACAATATCAGATAAAATAAAAGAGGATTCTGAATATGTAATAAGATTATTGAATAAAAGTGGAATAAAAACTACGATGTTAACTGGTGATAAGAAAAAAATTGGTGAACATGTTGCTAATAAAATAGGAATTGATAATGTATATACAGAATTACTTCCACATGAAAAAGTTGAGAAAGTTGAAGAATTAATAAACGAAAAATCATCAAATGGAAAGTTAGTATTTGTCGGAGATGGAATTAATGATGCTCCTGTACTTGCAATATCGGATATTGGTATTGCTATGGGAGCAGTTGGCTCTGATGCTGCAATAGAAGCTGCTGATATAGTTCTTATGACTGATGAACCATCGAAAATTGCAAGTGCAATTAAACTATCTAAAAAAACAATGAGAATAGTAAAAGAAAATATTATTTTTGCAATATTTGTTAAAGTTGCAGTTTTGATATTAAGTGCATTAGGATTAGCAACTATGTGGGCTGCTGTTTTTGCAGATGTTGGAGTTTCTATTATTGCAATAATAAATGCATTGAGAGTATTAAAAAATTAAAAAAATAAAAGCAAATAAAGATTAGAAAACTTTATTTGCTTTTATTTTTATTGCATTGTTATATAAAAAATGGTAATATATAAGTAAATTATATTAAATAAAAATGACTATAAAATGTTAATAGCGGAGGGGATAATATATGAAATTGTGTAAATTGACATGCCCTAATTGTGGAGGAACTCTTAAAATGGAGATTACTAAAAATAATACACAAGTGTGTTGTCCATATTGTAGGCAAGAATTTTATTTTGATAATGAAAAAAAAGAATATAATGTTAATGTAAATAAAAAAGTTAGTAAAAAGTATATTAATGTCGCCGAAACAATTCGCGCAAGAACTGAAGCAAAAGAAAGTAAAATACTTATTATAATAATGATAATGTGTATAATAATATTCTTAAGTCCGTATTTGTTCTTTAATGTTATTCCTAAAATTCAAGGAAAAGTTAATGCTGGAAATTATGAAGACTTAAAGGATAAGGATTATAAGACTGTAGAGGCACATTTTAAATCAGCAGGATTTACTAATATAGATCTTATAGATTTAAATGATGCAGGTTTAGCATTTTGGAATGATGGAAAAGTTGATACAATTTCAATAGGTGGAAATAATAAATTTGGAAGTTATGATTGGTTTCAGAAAGATATAAAAGTTGTAATATCATATCATTAATAGAGTATTTATAATATGTAAAAATATTTAGGGAGAAAATAATGGAAAAAAGAGATTTATATGATATTAATAGAAAATTAACAGGGAAAACAATATATAAAGGTGAAGAAATACCTGAAGGAAATTATATATTAGTAGTATTAGCATTTATTAGAAATTCAAAAGGAGAGCTGCTTGTTCAAAAAAGAAGTAAAGAAAAAGGTGGAGAATATGGCTTTACAGGAGGACATGCTAAAACCGGAGAAAATAGTATACAAGCAATAAGAACTGAGATTAATGAAGAATTAGGTATAAAAGTAAATGAAAATGAATTAGAATTGGTTTATTCAGGAAGATCTGATAGAGGCCAAACATTTTTTGATATTTACTATATAGAAAAAGATATAAAAATTGAAGATATGACATTACAAAAAGAAGAAGTAGAGTTTGTAGAATGGGATTCAATATCTAAAATACAAGAATATATAGATGATGGATTAGTTATAGAAAACCATATTGAAGAATTTTATAGGATAATAGAAATCTTGAAAGAAAAAGGAATTAATATATAATAATAAAAAGAGTATAAAGGAAATTTTATTATGGAAAATAAAAAAATAGGATTTACTATAGGTAAATTTGCTCCATTACATAAAGGCCATCAATTATTAATTGAGACAGGAATAAAAGAAATGGATGAATTTTACATAGTTATTTATGATACAGATATTACTAATATAAAAATTGAAAAAAGAGCTAAGTGGTTAGAAACATTATATCCACAAACAAACATAATTTATGCATATAATAGTCCTAAACAATATGGATTAGATAAAGAAAGTGTAAGAATTCAAATGGAGTATTTATCAGAAAGAATAAAAAATATTCCAGTTACACATTTTTATAGTAGTGAATTATATGGAAAAGAAGTTGCTAAATATTTAAATATTGAAAATAGAATAGTTGATATTGAAAAAATAAAAGTTCCAATAGATGCAACAACTATAAGAAAAGATTTAGAAAGTAATCGTAAATATTTAGAAGATATAGTATATTTCGATCTATTAGAAGAAGTAAGGAGAGTACCAAATGATATTTAAGGACAATTTTAAAATAAAATTAAATGATGTTAACGAAAAATTGGAGGTTAAAAATAAAGCATTATTTGAATGCTTAGAAAATGTTGCGGCAAGACATGCTGATTCTGCTAATCATGGAATTAAAGATATTCCTGCTATTGGGACAACATGGATGTTACTTTGCTGGCAATTAGAAGTGATAAAAAGACCTAAATATGGAGATGTTTTAGAGATCCATACTTGGGCAAGAGGTGTTGAAAGATGTTGTACATATAGAGATTATGAAATATATGTTAATGGAAAAAAATGTGTAATAGCAACATCTAAATGGTTATTAGTGGATATAAATAGAGGAAGACCAACAAGAGTTGGAGATGATGTTATATCTAGATATGAGCCAGAATATGGAAAATCAGTATTTGAAAGAGAAGAATTAGATAAATTGAAAGAATTAGAAATCTATGATGAAAAAGTAGATTTTAAAGTTAGAAAAAGTGATATTGATATTAATGGACATATGCATAATTTAAATTATTTAGATATAATAGATGAAGTTTTAACTGCTGAAGAACTAAAAGAAGAAGCGAAATTCGTTAGAATAGATTATAAAAAAGAAATAAAATTAGAAGATAAAATAGAAGTTTCAAAAAAAGTTGAGGAAAACAATTTATATTTCTTAATTGGTGATAAAGAAAATGATATTATTCATTCAATAGTAGAAATGAAAAATTAAAATAAAAAACCGTTCTTGCGAACGGTTTTTTTGGTCATTTATTTTCCTGTGCTTTTTTCATCGCTTCATAGAAGGATGCCAAAGCTTTTTCGTCTTCTTTCTTGGCCTCGGGGCTTTCCATTTCGAGTCTCATATTAATGTACTCATAGGTTGGGACTAAAGTGTTAGGTCCTTTACGTGGATTATAGAAATACACGTTCTCCAAAGGGAGATTAGGAATAACAAACGTATTGTCAGCCTGTGGCAGAAGGTCAAAACGAACTTTTTTCAGGGCGTATCCATCATCTTTGAGGTAAGTGTTAAGCTCTGAAGCGGCTTGGTGTCCCCAAGATATCAGATGATTTATGACCGATTGTTCCAGCTTAAGGTGAACCTGCCTATAGAAAGGCGAAAGCTCAGCACTTACTGCTTCGAAGTTTTTACCAACGACTATGTTCAGTCTGGTTTTCTTCGTTCTCTTTTCATATTTGTACTCACACCATATATTGTATATGATAGGGTACATCTGATCGAGTTTGTCATCGGGTAACCTGTTTTCAGGTTTCTCGAAGATAATCGAAGAATCATCAACAGCACTTTTGATGCTACCAATCATTTCTTCTTGGATCAGTGTTTTCATTTCTTCCCGAGATGAAAATTTGTTGCTATTCATGATATAACCTCCATTCATAGCTGTTTCAGACGTAAACGTATGATAATATTATAATACATAATTAATAAAAAAGCAAGCATTATGTAAATACAAACTATTGTCAAATTAAAGTATTTGTTTTATACTAAATACAATATTAAGGAGGAGATTTTATGGATTTAACTATTGATGTTGAGGATTATAAATTAAACATTAGAGCAGCTGGATTAATTATACATAATGGAAAAGTTCTATTACATAAAAATATAAATGCAGATCATTATGCTTTATTAGGAGGTAGAGTAAAGTGTGGAGAAGATTCTGAAACTACACTAAAAAGAGAAATACAAGAAGAATTAGGAAAACAAATAGAAATAATTGGATATGCATCTACAATTGAAAACTTTTTTGAATTTAAAGGGCATAAATATCATGAGATAATGTTTGTACATCTTGCTGAATTTAGTAGTGATGAAGATAAAAAAATAGAATATACTTTAAAAAATATTGAAGGTGAAGAAGATTTACAATATGAATGGATTGATATTAGTAAAATAGATGAATATAATTTAGTACCTAAAGTAATTAAAGAAGTATTAAAAGATGGAAAATTTCCAATGCATAAAATAAATAATGATATGAAGTAAAATATTAAGTGAAGATAAAAGAAAAAATGTCGAAGGAGAAAAAATGAAAGTAGGATTAGTATTAGAAGGCGGAGCAATGAGAGGAATGTACACAGCAGGGGTTATAGATGTATTTTTAGAAAAAAACATTAAAATAGATAAAATAGTAGGAGTTTCAGCAGGAGTGCTTTTTGGTATTAATTATATGTCTAATCAACCCAAAAGGGTAATTAGATATAATAAAAAATATGCAAAAGATAGAAGGTATATG
This sequence comes from uncultured Clostridium sp., assembly GCA_946545015.1. Taxonomy (GTDB): domain Bacteria; phylum Bacillota; class Clostridia; order TANB77; family CAG-508; genus CAG-269. The sequence continues at coordinate 12,981 of CAMNMV010000012.1, read as the reverse complement.
GGAATTAAATCATTAATAACTACAGGGAATATAATAAATAAAGATTTTGCATATTATGAAGTTCCTATTAAATTAGATGCATTTGATGAAAAAACTTTTGAAGAATCTGATTGTGAAATTTATGCAGGAGTAACAAATGTTGAAACAGGGCTTGCTGAATATTTTAAAGTAAATAAAGCAGTTAAAGAAATGGAACTTATGAGAGCAACTTCAGCTATGCCATTTGTATCTAAAATGGTAGATTGGAAAGGAAAGAAATATTTAGATGGTGGTATTTCAGATAGTATACCATTAGAAAAGTGCATAGAATTGGGATGTGACAAAATAATAGTGGTACTTACAAGACCTATAGATTATAGAAAAACTCAAGCTAATAAATTTATGACTAAGTTATATTATAGAAAGTATCCACAACTAGTAAAATCCATACTTAATAGATATAAAAATTATAATAATACATTAGAAAAAATTATTGAATTAGAAAATAAAAAAGAAATATTTGTTATTAGACCGTCAAAAGATTTACAGCTTAAAAGAATAGAAAGAGATGAAAATAAATTACAAGAAATGTATGATTTAGGAATAACAGATATAAACAGTAAAATGAGTGAGTTGAAAAAATATTTAGCTAGTAATAAAAATATATAGTAAATAATTTACATAAATTGACTTTTTGGTAGAAATTTGGTACAATTAAAGTACATTCGTAATAAACATCGTGACCCAAAGGAGGGTAATTTATGATGATCATTGACAAAAAAGTAGCAACACTCCCTGAGTGGAACGAAGCCGAGGCAATCAAAACAACTAACCGGCTGGAACTGTTCAGAATAAAAGATGGCTTTAATCATCTTGAAGTTCTCTCTAGGCCTAGTTCTGTGTACAATCTTCTGGAGGAAATGCTGGAAGACTCTGCTGGCACAGTGGGGATAACATTATTCGGACTCGGAACTAGCCCTAATAGCAACCTTTGTGGTTTGATAAGGACTGGCCGTATTGTTAGAGTCGTTAGAGATGAAAGCGGAAATTTATTTGCCCAGGAGGAAGGCGGAACGGTATTTTGCCTTGAAAAGTGTAGCTAATACCCTTTAAGGATTAAGAAGAGAGCACCAATCTGGTGCTCTTTTTCTATATTATTTTACTCTATTTTATATTATTAAAAAATATATTTTTTAAATTTTTATTACAATACTGCTCCTAATACTAGAATTCCTAAATTATCATTATATATTTCGTTAAATTGTGAAATAGGTAAAGGATTTTGCCCTATCCCTGCTTCTATAGTATATCCAGGCTTGTTATAGTTTTGTATAAACCAATCTTTATATCCTGCAAAACTAGAATTAAATGGAACATTTTCTACAGAATAACCACTTATGTTTGAAAATTGGTTTGCAATTGCTAGACCACGAGGAGGATTGATATTTTGAAAATTCCAATAAATTTCTTTCCCTTGTGTATGATATGCAATTACTAAATTAAAGTTATGCGAAAGGGTAAAATTATATATTGCAAGAGATTCTGGTTCAGTTAAAGGACCATATCCTACAAAATCACGAGGTGCAGGAGAAGTAAATCCTTGTTCATATTTTATTTGCTTTGCTTGATCCCAACCAGCAGGAAATTGTAAATTTAAATCCACACCTCGAATATTTGCTTTCCATCCTGATGGAAAAGGAATAGCTGGATAATTATTAGCTATATTTTGTACAAGATTATATGCTTGAGAATTAATTGGAATATTATTTGTAACTAAATTTACGCCATCTGGATTAACCATTGGCATTATATAAATAGATGTTGAATTAAATAATTGTCGAATTGAATAACCCAAAAGATTTCCATTGTTTGTGTAAGCATTAGAATAATCTTCAATAAATTTCATAAGAATTGGTGTAGTAATCCACTCATTTGCATGAATTGATGCAGAATAAAAGACTTGTTTTGGACCTTTTCCAAGTTTAATAACCCAAATGTCATCACCTAGAATAGAATTTCCGAATTGTTTGAACATTCAAAAAAGGATATTGTCTTACTAATGTTATTAAATTGCTTTTTAATATACTTGAATTGTAAGGAATAGTTGTATTAACAATACTCATAAAAATCACCTTATGTATAATATGCAAGCAAAATAAAAAAGTAACAATTTAAGAATGAAAAAAATCACTTAAATTGTTTTTTTTAATATTAATAATTGAGGTGAAGAAAATGAATTATAATTTTAATGAAGATTCACAAGATGATTATGGGCTAAAATACATAAATGAGTATGGTTATGGATTAATATGTAAAGACTATAAAATTGAATTTCCTCCACAACATCAAGATAAACATGCTTATGAAATCTTTGATAAAAAAGAAGATAATTGTATTAAGGTTATTTTAAAACCTTAATATTTAAGAGTGGAAGCTATTTTGATAGCTTTCAAATACATAATAATTAGAGATGAAAAATAAAAAGAAAAAAGAGTAGGAATGTTTTCCTACTCTTGGGCAATTATTAATCCCAAAATTAATCACCAATTCTTGCTGGATTGTAGATTAGTATTTCTTTCCCATCAACATGTTTGACTATGACCGTCTGAGTATAGCCAGTTACATTAAATTTTATGTCGTGTTTAAAGGGATCCTTGAAACCCAGTGCATCATAATACTTGACTATTTCTATATTGGCTCTTTCCTTATCGTAATACATTTTTTTACCAAGTACACAATAGGAAGCCAATTTTAAAGCTCCAAGTATATGGATTAGAAAGTCTTCTTCTGTATATATCCGACTTTCAGGTTTGCTAGATAAAATTTTAAACCGTCTATCATACGATTTATTTTTTTTAATATAATCTCTAGCTGTCTGATAATGGCCAGTGCTACATGCATCTAGAAAATTCCCATCAGGAAAAACAAATGCTGCAACCAAGTTAGGATTAAGTTTGTTCATAACAGTCTCGCCTCCTGCTGTAAAATAATATAAATGTATTATAACAAAAAAATTTAAATAAAGCAAATTTTGAGGTGAAGGAAAAAATAAGTAATTAAATATTTAAATCATATTTACAAATTTTATTAAATATGATTTAATATCTTGTAGATAAATTTGAAAGGGGTATAAAAAATGGAAGAAAATAATAATCAAAACCAAAATGAAAACTTAAATAATAATTCAGCAGTTGAACAAAAACCAGTTGTTGAACCAGTAGTTAATCAAAATACAACTACAAATCCAGTAGGAAATAATCCTACAAGTACAAATCCAAATCCATACCAAACAGCACCAAAAGCTACAAATAAAAATACAGGACTTATTGTAGTAATTATTATTTTAATATTAATAATTATTGGTGGAGGAGTATATGGATTTATAACAATCAATGATTTAAACAAAAAAATTGAAGAAAAAGATGAACAACTTTCATCAAAAACAGCTAGTGATGCATTAGGAAGTCTAATGGATGTATTTAATAAAGATGATGACAAAGATAATGATGACGATGATAAAGATGATGATAGTGATAAATTAAAAAATGTTATTTCAAAAAATGATGATAAAGACAAAGATGATAATGACGATAAAGATGATGCTGTAAGTCAATCATCTGGAGATGCTAAAACTTCAACAAAAGAAGCTCCATTAAGTTTGGGAGAATGGGGATTAGCTGCAAAATATGTTTCTAAAAACTTATCTAAAGATTATGAAGGAAAAAGTTATACAGATGTACCAGTAAGAGTAACAAAAGTTACAAGAGGTTCAGAAGCTGAAACAAAAGTTAAAGAATGGTTTAATAATCAATCATTTTACAAATATCAAGATCCAAAAGAAGGAACAGAATGGGCAGTAGTTGATTATGAAGTTGATTTATCTAAAGTTTCTTTTGATGAAGGAACAATAGGAACATCTACAGAAGTAAGTTCAGCTGTAAAAGGATTAGATGGATTAGGTGTAAAATATAATGGATATTCATATATTTTATCAACAACAAATACATCAAGCAAAGATTATGTTAAAAAACCAGGTGTTTACAAATGTCAATTTATTGTTACATTACCTAAGGGATGTACAGAGTATTTAGTTGTATTAGGAAATTCACATAATGGAGCAGAATCATATTTTAGATGTGAAAAATAATAAATTAATATAAAAAATTAATAAAAATATCAAAAATAAAAATTATAAAGCAAGTGTATTGATGTACACTTGCTTTTATGATATGATTATTTAAGTTGAAATAAATGGAGATTGAGATGATAATATATGGATTTAGTTAAAGAAAAATGGTTTAAAAAAGATATTTTAGAATTTAATAAATATTTAGAGAATCTAAGAGACAATAATAAAATAGATTTTACAAAAAGAACAGTAAATACAAAGATGGAAGTTTTAGCAATTCCGATACCTGTTATTAGAAAAATAACTTCTCAAATTGCAAAAGGTAATTTTATAGATTATCTAGATAAATTTAACAATAAGTATTATGAAAATACCTTAATAAATGCTATTTTAATTAATAAAATAAAAGATATAGAAACAAAAAAATATTATTTATCAAAATTATTAGTTGATAATTGGTCAACTGTTGATATTTTAAAGTTTGATATTAAAGGCAAAGAACAAGAATATTTAAATTTTGCAAAAGAATATTTAAAAGATTCAAATCAATTTGTAAGAAGGATTGGAGTTAGAATATTATTTAATTATACTGAGAAAAAAGATTTAACAGAAATTTTAGAAATAATAAATTCACTTTATGAAGAAAAAGAATATTATGTGAATATGGCAGTTGCATGGCTTATGTGTGAAATTGTAATAAAAAATAGAAATCAAGCATTTGAATATTTGAATAGTAAAAAATGTAAATTAAATAAATTTACATTTAATAAAACAATTTCAAAATGTAGAGACAGCTTTAGAGTGAGTGAAGAAGATAAGGAATTATTAAAAAAATATAAAGTGGAATAAAAATTGTGAAATTTAATTAATATAGGAATAGGAGAAAAAAGATGGATGAAATAAGGAGTACATTAGAAAAAATTTTTAGTAATAATATAGTTAATTCATGTATAGTAATTTTAATAAGTATATTTATATATGAATTAATCAATAAATGTATATTTAAAAGAAAAAATAAAAATTCTAAAATTAGTAATAGAAACCAAACTTATTTAAAAGTTTTATCAAGCATAGTAAGATATGTATTTATAATAATGACATTACTTATTGTATTACAAATAAATGGTGTAAATGTTAATTCTATATTAGCTGGAGCAGGAATACTTGGAATTGTTATAGGTTTTGCAGTTCAAGATGCCTTGAAAGATATAATAAGAGGCATGACAATACTTACAGATACATATTTTTCTGTAGGAGATATTGTTCAATATAAAGATATTATGGGGAAAGTTATATCTATAGGGTTGAGTACAACAAAAATAAAAGATATAAAAACATTTAATATTATTTCGATTGCTAATAGAAATATTGAACAAATTGAAATTGTTTCAGATTCAATTGATATTATGGTCCCATTACCTTATGAATTACCAATTAATAAAGCAGAAGTGGTATTGAGTAAAATTGTTGAAGAAGTTGGTAAAATTGAAGAAGTAACAGAGGTTGCATATAAAGGGGTATCTAATTTTAAAGAATCAAATGTAGATTATTATTTAAATGTTCATTGTAATCCTGAATTAAGAAGAATTGTTACAAGAATTGTAAATTGTACAATATTAAGAGTATTAGAAAAGAATAAAATTCAAATACCATATAATCAATTGGATGTACATCAAAAATAAAGTGTACAAATTTATTAAAAGATGATATAATATATTTTGAATGGATTGATACCAATCCATTTTATATGGGGGTGTAATGGTTTCGACATTATACTAGAAGTAAGAATAGCAAGTAGTGGATGGTTGCTTTGGCCACTATAAAAAAGCAAAAATAAATATAAACGCTGATAAAGAAGAATTAGCATTAGCTGCCTAGGCGCAGCTACACTTTACTAAATAACCCACGTATTTAGATAAAGTGCCGACTTTGTGGGAAACGAAGCTGCTTTTGCTTTTAAAGCAGGGGGTATTTTAAAAAGCTATATTTAGATTTAGCCTGTTTGTCGGCGGAGTTTAAATGAATAAAAAAGACAAAATAAACTTGTAGAAGTTTTTATGGAAGGTATTATGGACAGGAGTTCGACTCTCCTCACCTCCACCAAAAAATTGTTTAAATAATAAAATGTTACAAAAAATAAATTTTTGTAACATTTTTCTTTTTTAAAATAAGAAGTATTTACAAAAAAGTATAACTAATATAAAATAAAATTGTATAAAATTGAACCAAAAGAACAAATTAAAAGTCTAATAATGGAGAGGGAAAAATGAAAGAAGAAGATAAGGAGATATTTATTCAAAATATCAATGAAAATAGGTTAAAAATGTATAAAACAGCAATTGCTATTCTTAAGAATGAAGAGGATGCAAATGATGCGATACAAGATGCCTTATATAGTGCATATAAAAATTATGATAGTTTAAAAGAAAAATCTTATTTTTCAACATGGATAATCAGGATTTTAATAAATAAGTGCTATGACATAATAAATAAAAATAAGAAAATAGCATATATAGATGATTCAATTACACAAAATACTACAGGACAAGAAGATGAATATGAAGTAGAAAGTAGCTTAGAATGGGTACTAAAACAAATGGACAAGGATTTAAAAGAAATAGTAGTATTGTATTACTATGATGAATTGTCTGTTACAGAAATAGCAAATATATTAGATATTCCACAAGGCACAGTAAAATCGAGACTATCAAGAGCCAGAGAACAAATAAGTAAAATTATAAAAAAGGAAGAAGGTGAATTCAATGGATAATGAAGATATCAAAATAAAACAATTCATCACAAAAGATAAAACAATTTCAGAAAAAGCAAATAATACATTTGATAAATTTATAGAAAAAGTGCAAAAAGATGAGATATATCAAACTGAACCAGAAATAATTAAGTCACAAACAAATAATAAGATAAGTTATTTTATGAAATTTAGAAAACTTATTACAGTAGCGGCAAGTTTAGTAATAGTAGTTGTTGCATCAAATGTATATGCGAGAACGCAAGGTTATGACAATATATTTTTCTTAATAAAAGATTTATTTACACATGAAGAAAAGGAAAATGAAGAAATATTCTCAGATAGAGATATTGTGATTTCATACAAATCAATTAAAATAACAGAAGAAATTGAACTTCAAATAAATGAATTGCAAATAAAAGATAATAAAGCTAAATTGTATTTACTAGTTAAGGAATTGAATGAAAACGCTGATGCACCATTAAATTACAAAGTGTTTAATGATGAGAATCAAGAAATGTTTAATGAGTCTAGTAGCAAAAAAGAAAATGAAAATATTTATACAGAAGTATTGAATTTAAAGAACTACAAAGATACAACGAACATAATTAAAATGGAGATTTACAATAAAAACAAAATATTATTAAAAACAATAACTATAGATTTAACTGAAAAGACAATAGAAGCAAGAACAGAAAATCAGGTTGTTAAAAAGATATCTCAAATAGAATTAAACAAATTCTTAAAACAAGAAACTGAGAAATTATATACAGCTAAAGATTTAAAAGACAAGCAAATTATAATATTAGATACTTATGATATTTTCTATAGCAATGGAAAATATGTTGCAAAATATTTATATATGATGCCAACTGATGAAGAATTTGAAAAAGATAAAGTAGAAGAAACAACAATATATACAAATACCATTGAATTCACATCAAATGATGAAGGGTTTACAAAAATAAAAATAGAAAAAGAAGAAATTTTTAAAAAAAAATGAACCAACTATTTATTTGAACAGTCTAATGTATGTAAAATAAAAATTGGAGGTAAGAATTATGGAAAAAAATTTAAATAATAATCAACAACAAAAAATGGAAGAGCCCAAAAAACAAGAATCTAAAAAAGAAAAAGCAAATTTAAACTCAAAAAAGAAAAAAACTAAAGTAGCAGTAATAACATTAAGTACAGTAATTGTATTATTCTTAGGACTACAAGTATATGCTTCAGTAAATGGATACGGAAACGTATTCTTTATGATCAAGAATTTAATAACAACAGGAAATCCTGCGGGAAATCAAGAAATCTTTTCAGATAAAGATATAACATTATCTTATAAGTCAATAGAATTAGCAGAAGGACTAAAAATACAAGCAAATAGATTAGAAATAAAAGATGGAAAAACAAAACTATATCTATCTGTAAAATCACAAAATGGAGAACTAATTCCATTAAAATATGAAGTGACAACAATAAGCAACGAAGGAAATGAAATAACAACTACAACAAAAATAACAGGAACAAAACCTGAAAATACTGAAAATTTTGAATATGAAGACATTTTAACATTAGATTATGAAGTTAAAGAAAACCAAACAATAGTATTAATGATAAAAGATACAAATGAAAAAGAACTTAGAACATTAGAAATTAACCTACAAACAAGAGAAATAACAGTAAAAGGTGAAAAAGAATTTGAAAAAATATCACAAATTGAATTAAGAAAATATTTGGATATTTTTTCATTGTTAAATGATAAAAGTGGCTATACAGAAAGTGATAATTTAATAGAAATTGCTTCTAAAATTCAATTTATGACAGGAAATGGAAAAGCTATAACGACTGAAAGAGAAACTATAAATGAAATAGTAAAACAATTTTACGGAGAAAATGCAAAATTTGAAACTACAAAAAATACACAAGGCAAAGATGTGGAAATCTTAAAAGATATGAAAGTTGGAGTTTATGAAAAACAATCTGATAGCTATGATTTAATGGAACATGATAGATTGGGAAGATGTTTAAAAATTGAAGATACAAAAGTTGAAAATGATATTTATACAGTAAAATATATATATTTATTAGCAACAAGTGATGATGAAAAAAATGATAAACTAGAAGAATTACCACAATATGAAACAACAATAAAATTAAAAAGACTTGAAGATAATGTGTATTCAAAATATCAAATCGTAAGTATTGAAAAAGGAACGGAAGTAACAAATAAAGTAAGTACAAATGTTGAAGAAAATGAAAAAGAACAAGATGTTACAAATTATATTACATCAATGAATTGGAAAAAATATGAAGCTGTAGATGACGGATTAGCATTTGAATATCCTGCTGATTATACTTTAGTAAAAAGTCCAGATAGAGGTATAGTTGTAGAAATGACAGGAGCAGCAGTTGGAAAAGATGTAAATACAGGTAAAGCAATTGAATCTAAATTAAAAATAAGAATGTATACTACTACAAATATAAGCAGTGATGAAGTTAAATATAATGATAAAAACGGTACAGGATATACAACTAAAAATGGTGATAAATGGTATACAAATTATATAGATGGTCATAATACACCTGGAACAGCTGGATATCAAAAAATAGAAAATTATGTAAATTATGAAAATATAGGTAATGGACGTTATCTTCAAAGAATGATAGAGTTTGAAGCAGATAATAGAAATAATTTAAAAATTACAAATATAATAAATAAAATAATGGGAACAATTCAATTAAAACACGCAAATAATACATCAACAAATACAAATACAAGCACAGCATCAGAAAGAAATGAATATATAAATACAACAAATTGGGTTCAAGTATGGCCTGAATGGATTGGAATGAAATTTAAATTACCAGTTGGTTTTACACAAGAACAAGTAGTTAGACCAGATCAAAATAATGTATATGTTGATTTAAAAGGAAATGTAACATTAGCACAATGGTCAGAAAATGATGCTGAAAGATTTCCAATAACTATAAGATTTTGGAATGAAAATGAATCTAACTTAAAACAAGAAGATGTATTAATATATGACATTGATAGAAATGTAAAAAGTACAGATAATAAAGGCTGGACAGATTGGATGCCTTTAAATGAAAAATATGGACCTACTACATCACCTGAAAATGGATATATAAGAAGAGGGTATGCTAGAATGAGAGATGGCCAAATAGAAAGAGTAATATTTGAAATGAAAACAACAGGAATAAATGTTGATCATTATAAATTTATGAATAATGTCTTAAGTTCTATAAGTTCAACAAGTGTTTAGAATAAAAAATAAAAATTAAAAATTAAAAAACTCATATTTAAATATGAGTTTTTTTGACCCTCTATTCTAATATTGCAAAAAAAATATTTTTATGCTAATATGTGAAAGGTTAAAAAAGGAGGAGAAACAAATGGGATTAAAGCTAAAAAATGTATCAAAATCATTTGGTAGTAAAAAAGCAGTAAATAATATATCATTTGAATTAAATGAACCAGGAGTTTATGGGTTGCTTGGTACAAATGGTGCTGGGAAAACAACAACAATAAGAATGTTGTTAGGAATTATAAAGAAAGATTCTGGTGAAATTACTTGGAATGGAAAAACAGTTGATAGAAAAAATGTAAACTTTGGGTATTTGCCAGAAGAAAGAGGAGTTTATCAAAAAACAATAATAATGGATCAATTATTGTATTTTGCAGAACTTAAAGGGTTAGATAAAAAAACTGCTACAGAGTCAATAAAAAAATGGGCTAAAATATTAAGAGTAGAAGAATACTTAAACATAACAGCAGAAAAATTATCAAAAGGAAATCAACAAAAAATACAATTAATGACAGCCTTAATACATGATCCTGAATTAGTAGTATTAGATGAGCCATTTAGTGGATTAGATCCTGTAAATACAGAAATAATAAAAGATATAATAATAGATTTAGTAAAAAACGGAAAATATGTAATAATGTCTGCACATCAAATGGCTACTATTGAGGAATTTTGTAGTAATATTTTAATATTAAACAGAGGAAAAACAGTATTACAAGGAAATCTTAAACAAATAAAAGATTCTTATCCTGCAAATAGAGTAAAAGTAAATACAAATCAAAATATAAATAGATATATTGAGGATTGTAAATTGGAAATAGAAAATGAAGTTGATAATAATTATGTGTTAAAATTAGATAATGAAGAAAAAGCAGATAATCTTTTAACTAAATTAGTTAGAGATGGAATAAAAGTTAGCAGGTTTGAAATTATGAAACCTACATTAAATGATATCTTCGTAGAAAAGGTAGGTGAGTAGAAGTGAAAAATTTATTTACAGTAATGAAATTTACAATAAAAGATATGGTAAGAAAAAAATCGTTTATTATTTCAACAATATTAATTTTATTATTAATAGTTGGAGCATTCAGTGTTCCTAAGATTATATCAAACATAAATGGAGGAGACAATAAAGAAAAAGTATTAATCGCTGATAATGAAAATATTTTTGAAGGAACTTTAGAACAAGTAAAAGAGCTAAATTCTGAAAAATATAATATTTCAATTGAAAATGCTACATTTGACGAAATAAAAGAAAAAATCAAAAACGAACAAATTAATTCTGCAATTATTTTAGAAAGAGAAAATAATAAAATAAAAATCAAATATGTAGTTGAAAATGCAAGATTTGTTGATCAGGCACCAGAAGAATTAATAAAATCTATAAGTGCTACATATACTAATTTACAAATTGGTAAATTAGGACTATCTCAAGAACAATTAGTTTCAATAAATCCTGAATATGAAATGAGTGTAGAACAAACAAAAGACGAAGAAGTTGATCAAGGAAATGTATTTATAATGATGGCTTTAAGCTTTGCATTATCAATGGCAATAATTTTCTTTACTGCACAAGTTTCTACATCAATAACAACAGAAAAAACATCAAAAATAATGGAAACATTAGTAACTTCAACAAGCCCAAGGACAATAGTGTTAGGAAAAACATTAGGGATCGGACTTGTAGGACTATTCCAAGTAATTTTAGTTTTAACAACTGCTTTGATTAGTGCAAATGTATTTTTAGAACCAGAAATGCTTGCAGTAGTACTTGATATGTCAAATATTACACCAGGATTTATAGCAATAACAATTACATATTTCATATTAGGATATTTTACATATGCATTGTTATATGCTTTAACAGGTTCATTAGTAAGCAAACCAGAAGATATACAATCAGCAAATACGCCAGTATCTCTTATTGCAATGATAGGATTTTATTTAGGATATTTTTCACTTACAATAGATCCAACCAGTTCACTAAATTCATTTGCAAGTATATGCCCAATATCATCACCATTTTGTATGCCATCAAGAGTTATGATGGGATTAGCTAGTGGTTGGGATATCGCACTATCAATAGGAATTTTGGTGATTACAGTTTTAATTGTTGCAAGAATAGCAATTAAAGTTTATTCAAATGCAATATTAAACTATGGTTCAAAAATGAGTTTAAAAGATGCGTTTAAATTATATAAACAAAAATAGTATAAAAATAATATTAAAACAATATAAAATATGAAATAATATTTGTAAAATAAGGAGAAAATATAAATATTCTCCTTATTTTTGCTATTTTTTTGTGAAAATTATATAATTATTGCCAAAAAAAGTATAAAATTGATAAAAATGGTTGCAATAAATTTTAAAAAATAGTATAATAAGAAAGATAGTGCAATAATATTAATTGAGTAAATATTATTAAAAAAGAGAGGGAAAATAAATGGAATATTTATATATACTAAGAGAAGCTCTAGTATGGATATTAACAATATTTTGGATATATCAAATAGGAATAAGTTTATGTTCTTTAATAAAATTTAAAGATAAACCATTAAAAGTAGAAAAAGATCATAGATTTATGGCAATAATACCAGCACATAATGAAGAAGCAGTTGTAGCTAACTTAGTAGAAAGTTTAAAAAATCAAACATATAACAAAGAATTATATGATATATATGTAATTGCGGATAACTGTACTGATAACACAGCTCAAGTAGCAAGAGATGCGGGAGCAATTGTATATGAAAGATTTGATGAAGAAAAGAAAACAAAAGGATATGCATTAGATTGGT